>CAJXKX010000259.1 GCA_913055965.1 uncultured Roseovarius sp. | reverse complement strand
AAACCCAAGCAAGTCATTTGTTCATGTTTTTGATCGCACGAGCCTAGACGTTTTATTCTCTGAATTCGATACTGTTGCAGATTTTGTTGAGTACTTGTCCCATCGTTCGGACGCGATTCGCCAAAAGAATATTGTTGCGGCAAATAGTGAAAAAGACATGATCGCAGCCTACCTACAGAACGAAGATGAATCAGGAAACCATAGTTTTGATTTGCCGATGCGAGCACCGAATCAGGTTCTGAATATTGCAGATGGGCTATATGAAACCTTTCGGAACAGGCCCGAATACGAGGCAAGAAAAGAAGCCGACGCAATATCTTATACTTGGGACAAATTGATAACCCAGTTTACAGATCATGTTTTGGCTGGAACTTCAGTAAAGATCACCCACGAAAATCCGTCAGCAGCTTTAGCCGAGCCAGCACTACGTTTCATGGCGGCAGAGCCTCGGGTTCGGCGAAGAGTATTAAGCCAAGCTTTCTTAGAAGCGCTGTCGAAATCGTCCGAACTAAACCAAGACAGGTATGCACGAATTGCGTTGCCTGGCGACGACGTCTCGTCGAAAGTTGCATACATATTCTTGATACTGAAGTACCCGAGTTTCTTGGACGATAGAGGAGGATACGATCAATATCGGCGAGCTCGTGTGTCTATGCTTGAAACATATGGATACGCAGTCCTGCAAGACTATCGCTCGATTGAAACAGTCGTGGGGATTGCGATTGACGGCCACGATCCAAGTACTGCGGGTGAGGGGGGATCAGAAGACTTGATGGCCTTGCAGGTAGGTAGCTGGAACAAGGAGCTTGAGGCAGAAATCGCACAAAGAAGAGAAGAACTTGGAATCCTTAATTCTAAGCAAATGAAGTACCATAGTGTTTCCGCCCAGCAGTTTCCTTCACACGATACTTTTGCTGCGAAAGAAACCCGCCAACAGCGCCGTGCTAGGGAGCGGCGTGAGGCGAAGAAAGGGCGACTGCCCGACACGTAGCCGCTTATCACTTGCATGTGTTACCTCGCTTTCTGAACACTGGTCCTATTCTGAACCGCAAAGATGTCGCCAAGAAGCGAAGGATGGGCAGTCCTGCCCACCACCCCCCGCCCTTCCCGCCAACGCAGGACTCTCTCCCCTCCGTCTCACCCACCTCCCGCGATCACCGCTTTCGCGGGGAGGACGGGCGCGGGATGTGGCCGCGCGATTCCCCCGATTTGACACAATCCCGCCATGCCTCCTCCGCACCCGTCGCGTCAAACTCGCCTCATGGGTGTTCCGGTCCTGCTTCTGTTGCTGTCTCTCGCCGGTGTCGCCGTGGCTCTGGTCCTGCCCGGCTACGAGGATGTCCTCCTGCTGGCCGGGCCCTGCGCCGTCGCCGCCCTGCTGCTGGTCCTGCGCGCGCTTGTCGCCCGTCGCGGGGAAGCGCCCGCGCGGAACCACGTCCTGATCGACGGCTCCAACGTCATGCACTGGCGCGACAACACCCCGCAGATCGACACGCTGCGCGAGGTGATCGCGCATCTGCGGGGCCTCGGGCTTGCGCCGGGAGTGATCTTCGACGCCAATGCGGGCTATCTGCTGACCGGCAAGTATCGGCATGACGGGGCCATGGCCAGGTATCTCGGCCTGCCCGAGGATCGGGTGATGGTGGTGCCCAAGGGGACGGTCGCCGACACCACCCTGCTGACCGTCGCGCGCGACATGGATGCCCCCATCGTCACCAATGACCGATATCGCGACTGGGCCGCCGAGTATCCCGAGATCGCCGAACCGGGGCGGCTGATACGGGGCGGCTATCGCGATGGTGCGCTCTGGCTCGACGGGATCGGCGCGCCCGCCTGAGGGCGGCAAGCGGATCGGCCGGGCAGGTCTCTGCCGCCCGGGGTCCGGAGAGCGGGAGATGCGGTGTCTAACCCGTTTCGCGCCGGATCAGAGCCTTGTAGAGCGCCTGGATGCGGGTGGTGACCGGCCCCTGGTCACCGTCGCCGATCACCCGCCCGTCGATCTCGCCCACCGGCGTCTGCGCGCCGAAGGTGCCGGTCAGGAACGCCTCGTCCGCGCCGTAGGTCTCGACCAGCGAGAAATTCCTTTCATGCACGGGAATGCCGTCTTCGCGGCAGAGATCGATCACCTTTTGGCGCGTGATCCCGTTCATGCAGTAATCGCCCGTCGAGGTCCACACCTCGCCCTTGCGGACGATGAAGAAGTTGCAGGCGTTGGTGGTGTTCACGAAGCCGTGGATATCGAGCATCAGCGCCTCGTCCGCGCCGGCCTTTTCCGCGGCGATGCAGGCGAGGATACAGTTGAGCTTGGAATGCGAGTTGAGCTTGGGGTCCTGCGTCATCGGCAGGCCGCGGATATGCGGCACGGTGGCGAGCCGGATCGGGCGGGCGATGGCGGGCGTGGAATGCTCCATGATGATGGCGATGGTGGGCCCCTGCCGCGACAGCGCGGGATGCTGGAAGGGCCGGGTCTTGACGCCGCGCGTCACCATCAGGCGGGCATGGGCATCGGTGGTCATGCCATTGGCCTCTTGTGTGTCTGTTATGGCCTGAAACACCTCTTGTCGCGTCATGCCGATATCGAGATCGATGGCGCGGGCGGCCTCGAAGAGGCGGTCCAGATGCTCGCCCGCAAAGGCCCAGGTGCCATTGTAGAGGCGCAGCCCCTCCCACACGCCGTCGCCCAGCATGAAGCCGCTGTCATAGACGCTGACCAGCGCCTCGGCCTTGGGCACGATGCGGCCGTTCAGCCAGATGCGGATCGTCTCGTTGCGGGCGTCCTCGCGGGCGGCGTGGGTGGTCTGCTGGTCGGTCATCCGGGGGCTCCTCTCCGGGCGAGCGTAGCGGCGCCGGGGCGGGGGGCCAAGGGTGAAACAGCGCTCAAAGGCACGTGAGGTCACGGGCTTGTCGCTTGGGCGTGAGAGGCTGGCGCGGCATCCTCGGGGCAATGACGGAGGGCAAACCATGACGATGGGATTTCGGGAAATCAAGGCGGGGGCGCTGGCGATATTGATCGTGACGGCGCTGTGCCTGCAGGGTGCGCGCGCCGAGGCGGCAGAGCGCGAGACCCTGGTGGTCGCGGGCGGCTGTTTCTGGTGCGTCGAGGCGGATTTCGAGAAGGTCCTGGGCGTGATCGGGGCTGAATCGGGCTTTGCCGGGGGCGACGTGGCCAACCCGACCTACAAGGAAGTGACGCGCGGCGGCACCGGCCATCTGGAGGCGGTGCGGATCACCTTCGACCCCGGGCAGGTGAGCCGGGCGGACCTCCTGCATCTGTTCCTGCGCTCCATCGATCCGACAGATGCGGGCGGGCAGTTCTGTGACCGGGGCGAGAGCTACACCACGGCGGTATTTGTCTCTGATCCGGCGGAAAGGACACTTGCCGAGGACGCGATCCGCGACGCCGAGACGGCGCTCGGCCAACAGGTGGTGACGCCGGTGCGACCGCTCGATGGGTTCTGGCCTGCCGATGGGTATCATCAGGATTACTACAAGAGCAGCACTTTGATCCTGACGCGATTCGGCCCGCGCACCAAGGCGAGCGCCTACACCCTCTACCGTCAGGCCTGCGGGCGCGATGCGCGGGTGCGCGAATTGTGGGGCGACGCTGCGCCGTTCGCCGGGGGCTCGTAGGCGTGGCCTTGCCGATGGAAGGCCTGCGCGTGCGCCTCCTGCCGCGCGCCGCGCGTCAGCCCACCTTGCACGCCGCAAGCACCGCCATGTTGAGGATGTCGTTGGCGGTGAAATTGGACGAACAGATCTGGATCGAGGCATCGACGCCCGACAGGATCGGGCCGATCACCGTGGCGCCCGCCATTTCCTGCATCAGCTTGACCGAGATCGAGGCCGAGTGGCGCGCGGGCACGACAAGCACGTTGGCCGGACCCGTGAGACGCTGGAACGGGTAGTTTTCCTGCGCGCGGGTGTTGAGGGCAACGTCGACGGTCATTTCGCCCTCGAACTCGAAATCGACACCGCGCCGTTCCAGCACGCGGGGCGCGCGGTGCATCTTTTCGGCGCGTTCGGAATGCGGGTAGCCGAAGGTGGAAAAGCTGACGAAGGCGACGCGCGGATCGAGCCCGAGATGGCGCGCCACGTCGGCCCCGCGCGTGGCGATGGTGGCGAGGTCTTCTTCGTCGGGCCATTCATGCACCAGCGTGTCGGCGATCAGAACGATCCGCCCCTTGTGCAACAGCGCCGTCACGCCCACCGCGCCATGGCCTGCATCGGCGTCGAAGACGTGGTTGATCCGTTCGAGCACATGCGCGGATTTTCGGGTGGCCCCGGTCACCAGCGCGTCGCCATGCCCGTGCGCCAGCATCAGCGCGGCAA
>CAJXKX010000258.1 GCA_913055965.1 uncultured Roseovarius sp. | reverse complement strand
GCCCCCACGCCGATCACCGCGTTCTTCGCAACCGCGCCCAAGGTGGCCGCGCTCGCGCTTTTCGCCCGCGTGGTGCATGACGCGTTCGGCGGCGTGGTGGGCGACTGGCAGCAGGTGCTGGCCGCACTCAGCCTCTTGTCGATGTTCCTGGGCGCCGTGGCGGCGATCGGGCAGACCGATATCAAGCGGCTGATGGCCTATTCCTCGATCGCGCATATGGGTTATGCGTTGATGGGGCTGGCCGCCGGCACGGCCTTCGGCGTACAGGCGATGCTGGTCTATGTGGCGATCTACGTGGCGATGAACGTGGGCACCTTCGCCTTTATCCTCAGCATGGAGCGCGGCGGACAGCCGGTGACCGACATCCGCAGCCTCAACATGTATTCGCGGGCCGAACCGGGCCGCGCGCTGGCCATGCTGATCCTGCTCTTCAGCCTCGCGGGCGTGCCGCCGCTGCTGGGCTTCTTCGGCAAGCTCTACGTGCTGCGCGCGGCCTATGAGGGCGGGCTCGCGTGGCTCGCGGTGGCGGGGGTGATCGCGTCGGTGATCGGCGCGTTCTACTACCTGCGGATCGTCTACTACATGTATTTCGGCGAGGAGGGCGAAGGGCTCGAGACCGGGCGCTCGCCGGTGCAGTGGGGCTTTCTCATGGCCTCGGCGGCGGTGATGGTGTTCGGCATCGTCAACATGTTCGGCGTCGAGACCATGGCGCAGGCGGCGGCGGCGACCCTTGTGCGCTAGGACCGTATCCGCCTCCGGCGGGAGTTTTTCGGGAACGATGAAGCCGGGGGCGGGATGGCCCGAGGGCTATGGGCGGCGCGTGCTGACCTCGGTGGACAGCACCAATGCCGAGGCCGCGCGCCGGGCCGCCACCCTTGCAGGGCCGGAATGGATCCTGGCGCTGGAGCAGACCGCGGCGCGCGGGCGGCGGGGCCGAGCCTGGGCCAATCCGCCGGGCAATTTCGCGGCGACGCTGGCGATGCGCCCCAACGAGGCCCCCGACCGCGTGGCGCTGCGTTCCTTCGTGGCGGCGCTCGCGCTTCATGATGCGGTGTCGGCGGCGGTGGGGCGCGCCGACGGGCTGGCGCTCAAATGGCCCAACGACGTGCTGCTCAATGGCGGCAAGCTGGCCGGTATCCTGCTGGAGAGCGCGGGGGCGGGCAAGGGGCTCAGCCATTTCGCCATCGGCATCGGCGTGAACCTCGTGGCGGCCCCCTCGGCGGCGGAGGTCGAGCCGGGGGCCGCGCGGCCCGTCTCGCTCTTGTCCGAGACCGGTGTGGCGATTGCCCCGGAGGCGTTTCTCGACCTGTTGGCACCCGCCTATGCCCGCCACGAGGCGCAATTCGTCACCTACGGCTTTGCCCCCATCCGTGCGGCGTGGATCGAGCGGGCCGCGAAACTGGGCGAGACCATCGTGGCGCGCACCGCGCGCGACACCCACGAGGGGCGGTTCGAGACGGTGGACGGGGCCGGCAACCTCGTGCTGGTGACCGCGAAGGGCCGCATCGCCATCGCGGCGGCGGACGTGTATTTCTGACGGCACGGGACGGAGGCGAGGGATGCTCCTGGCGATCGATTGCGGCAATACCAACACCGTGTTCTCCATCTGGGACGGCACGCGGTTTCTCTGCACGCTGCGCACCGCGACCGAGCATCAGCGCACCGCCGATCAGTATTTCGTGTGGTTCTCGACGCTGCTTGCGCATCACGGCATCCGGGCCGAGATCACCGATGTCATCATCTCGTCCACGGTGCCGCGCGTGGTGTTCAACCTGCGCGTCTTCGCCGACCGCTATTTCGGCTGCCGTCCGCTGGTGGTGGGCAAGCCCGAATGCCGCCTGCCGGTGGATGTGCGCGTCGATCCGGGCACGCAGGTGGGCCCCGACCGGCTGGTGAACACGGTGGCGGGGCACGACCTTTATGGCGGCGACCTGATCATCGTCGATTTCGGCACCGCCACCACCTTTGACGTGGTGGCGCGCGACGGGGCCTATATCGGCGGCGTCATCGCCCCGGGGGTGAACCTGTCGCTGGAGGCGCTGCATGCGGCGGCGGCGGCGCTGCCGCATGTGGATGTGACGCGGCCCGAGCGGGTGATCGGCACCAACACGGTGGATTGCATGCAATCGGGCGTGTTCTGGGGTTATGTCGGCCTCGTAAACGGGATATGCGAGCGCATAAAGGCCGAGCGCGGCCGCGCCATGAAGGTGATCGCAACCGGGGGGCTGGCCCCGCTCTTCCAGCAAGGCGACGCTGCGTTCGACGGCGTCGAGGATGATCTGACGATGCACGGGCTGACCGTGATTCACGAGCACAACAAGGAGGGCTGACGCCCCATGAGCAGCGAAAGACTTATTTACCTGCCCCTCGGGGGGGCGGGCGAGATCGGTATGAACGCCTATGTCTACGGCTACGGCAAGCCGGGCAAGGAGCGGCTGATCCTCGTCGATCTGGGCGTGACGTTCCCCGACATGGACACCACGCCGGGGGTAGACCTGATCCTGCCCGACATGGCCTGGCTGGCCGAGCGGCGCGACCGGCTGGAGGCGGTGTTCATCACCCATGCCCACGAGGACCACGTGGGTGCGGTGGCGCATTTCTACGAGCAACTGGGCGCGCCGGTGCATGCCCGCGCCTTTACCGCGCGGATCGCGCGCGCCAAGATGGCCGAGCACGGCCATCCCGAAAAGGCGGTGCGCGTGGCCTCGCCCTGGCCCGAGACGGTGACGGCGGGGCCGTTCACGGTGGGCTTCGCGCCGATTTCGCATTCCATCCCCGAGAGTTCGGGGCTGGTGATCGACTCGCCTGCCGGGCGGCTGGTGCATACCGGCGATTTCAAGATCGACACCGACCCGGTGGTGGGCGAGCCCTTCGACCGCGCGATGTGGGAGAGCATCGGCGCGGATGGCGTGAAGGCGCTGATCTGCGATTCCACCAACGTGTTCAGCGCCCATGAGGGCCGTTCGGAGAGCAGCGTGGCGGCCCCCATCACAGAGTTGATCGCGGGGTGCCGGGGCATGGTCGTGGCCACGACCTTTGCCAGCAACGTCGCGCGGGTCAAGACGCTCGCAGGGGCGGGCACCCGTGCCGGGCGCTCGGTCTGCCTGATGGGCCGGGCGATGAACCGCATGGTCGAGGCCGCGAGGGAGACCGGCGTTCTCACCGGCTTTCCCGCCACCATCGCACCCGAGGAGGCGAGCCAGATCCCGCGCGAGAACCTGATGCTGATCGTCACCGGCAGCCAGGGCGAACGCCGCGCCGCGAGCGCGCAACTGGCGAACGGCAAGTATAACGGCATCACCATGAAGGAGGGCGACACGTTTCTGTTTTCCTCCAAGACCATCCCCGGCAACGAACGCGGCGTGATCCGGATCATGAACCAGTTCTCGGAACAGGGGGTGGACGTGATCGAGGGCGACGACCGCTACCACGTCTCGGGCCATGCCAACCGCCCCGATCTCGATGCGATGCACAAGATCCTGCGCCCGCAGGTCCTGATCCCGATGCATGGCGAGCACCGCCACCTGCGCGAGCATGTCAAGCTCGCGAAATCGAACCGGATCGAGGGGATGGTCGCGGTCAACGGCATGATGATCGACCTGGGCGGCAATGCCCCCACCGTGGCCGAATATGTCGAGACCGGGCGCACCTATCTCGATGGCAGCGTGCGGATCGGCGCGATGGACGGCATCGTGCGCGACCGTATCCGCATGGCGCTGAACGGGCATGTGATGATCAACGTCATCATCGACGAGGACGACGCGCCGCTGGGCGATCCATGGGTCGAGATCATGGGCCTGCCGGAGACCGGGCGCTCGCGCGCGCCGCTCGTCGATGTGCTCGAGGAGGACCTGTCGCAATTCATGGGGCGCGCGAGCGACAAGACGCTCGGCGATGACGACAAGCTCGAGGAGGGGCTGCGCCGCGCGGCCCGCCAGAGCGCGCAGGCCGAGATCGGCAAGCGCCCCGAGGTGACGGTGGTCATCAGCCGCCTGACGGAATAGGAGAGGCGGCCATGCGCATCGCCTGCATCATGGCCGAGGGGGCAGGGCGGACCGACCGCCTGCTCCACGATTTCGCCGCCCGCGCGGCGGCGCGGGGGCTGCGGCTCTGCGGCACGGTGCAGGTGAATACCGATTGCGGGCCGGGGCGGCCCTGCGACATGGACGTGCGCGTGCTTCCCGACGGGCCGGTCATCCGCATCTCGCAGAGCCTCGGGGCCGGGGCGCGCGGCTGCCGGCTCGACCCGCAGGCGCTTGAACAGGCGGTGGCCGAGGCCGAGGCTCGGCTGGCCGCGGGGGCCGATCTGGTCATCGTCAACAAGTTCGGCAAGCACGAGGCCGAG
>CAJXKX010000257.1 GCA_913055965.1 uncultured Roseovarius sp. | reverse complement strand
CGACGACAAGATCGAGGCGATGCGCTCTGCCGGGATCGTCGTCGCCGACAGCCCCGCCGGTCTCGGCGAGGCCGTGCTCGCGGCGATCGGCTGATGCCCGCGCGCGGGCCGGGGGACGCCCCGGCCCGCCTCCGCCCGCAAGGGTCCAAGCTCCGAGGTGCCACCATGACCGACCAGTCCTCCAACGACCAGTTTCACGCCTCTTCCTTCATGCAGGGGCACAATGCCGAGTATCTCGAACAGCTTTATGCGCGCTATGCCAGCGACCCCGGCGCGGTGGACGAGGCGTGGAAGAGCTTTTTCGACGATCTCGGCGATCCCGGCTCCGACGTCACGCGCGAGGCGGCCGGCCCCTCCTGGGCGCGCGCCGACTGGCCGCCGCAGCCCACCGACGATCTGACCGCCGCGCTCACCGGCGAATGGCCGGCCGAGGCCGAGGCAAAGGACGCGGGCAAGAAGATCGCCGCCAAGGCCGCCGAGAAGGGGATCGAGGTCACCGACGAACAGGTCAAGCGTGCCGTTCTCGACAGCGTGCGCGCGCTCATGCTGATCCGCGCCTACCGCATCCGCGGTCATCTCGTTGCCGAACTCGACCCGCTCGGCCTGCGCGATCACGGCCACCGCCCCGAACTCGATCCGAAATCCTACGGCTTCACCGAGGCCGACATGGACCGCCCGATTTTCATCGACAACGTGCTCGGGCTCGAGGTCGCGAGCCTGCGCGAGATCCTCGCCATCGTCAAACGCACCTATTGCGGCACCTTCGCGCTCCAGTACATGCACATCTCCGACCCCGAACAGGCGGGATGGCTCAAGGAACGGATCGAGGGATACGACAAGGAAATCAGCTTTACCCGCAACGGCCGCAAGGCGATCCTGAAGAAGATGGTCGAGGCCGAGGGCTTCGAGAAATACCTCCATGTCAAGTACATGGGCACCAAGCGCTTCGGCCTTGACGGTGGCGAGAGCCTTGTTCCGGCGATGGAGCAGATCATCAAGCGCGGCGGGCAGCTTGGCGTGCAGGAAATCGTCATCGGCATGCCGCATCGCGGGCGGCTCAACGTGTTGGCCAACGTCATGGGCAAGCCCTATCGCGCCCTTTTCCACGAATTCCAGGGCGGCAGCTTCAAGCCCGAGGACGTGGACGGGTCGGGCGACGTGAAATATCACCTCGGCGCCAGCCACGACCGCGAATTCGACGGCAACACCGTGCACCTGTCGCTCACCGCCAACCCCAGCCATCTCGAGGCGGTAAACCCGGTGGTGATCGGCAAGGTCCGCGCCAAGCAGGATCAGCTTGGCGATACCGAGCGCACCCGGGTCCTGCCGGTCCTGCTGCATGGCGACGCCGCCTTCGCCGGGCAGGGCGTGGTGGCCGAATGCTTCGGCCTGTCGGGCCTCAAGGGGCACAAGACCGGCGGCACCATGCATATCGTGGTCAACAACCAGATCGGGTTCACCACCGCGCCGCATTTCTCGCGCTCGTCGCCCTATCCCACCGACATCGCGCTGATGGTCGAGGCGCCCATCTTCCACGTCAACGGCGACGACCCCGAGGCGGTGGTCCATGCCGCCCGCGTCGCCACGGAATTCCGCCAGAAGTTCCACAAGGACGTGGTCATCGACATCATCTGCTACCGCCGCTTCGGCCATAACGAGGGGGACGAACCGATGTTCACCAACCCCCTCATGTACAAGAAGATCAAGCAGCAGAAGACGACGCTCGCGCTCTATACCGACCGGCTGGTCAAGGACGGGCTGATCCCCGAGGGCGAAGTCGAGGACATGAAGGCCGCCTTCCAGGCACATCTCGCCGACGAGTTCGAGGCGGGCAAGGAATACCGCCCCAACAAGGCCGACTGGCTCGACGGCAAATGGGCCGATCTGAACCCGCACAAGGGCGATTACGAGCGCGGCGAGACCGCGATCAAGCCCGAGACGCTCAAGGAGATCGGCGCGGCGCTCACGAGCGCGCCCGACGGCTTCAACCTGCACAAGACCGTGGGCCGCCTGCTCGACGCCAAGCGCGAAATGTTCGAGACCGGCAAGGGCTTCGACTGGGCCACCGCCGAGGCGCTGGCCTTCGGCTCGCTGCTGACGGAAGGGTATCGCGTCCGCCTCTCGGGGCAGGACAGCACCCGCGGCACCTTCAGCCAGCGCCATTCCGGCCTGATCGACCAGGAAACCGAGGAACGCTACTACCCGCTCAACCACATCCGCGAGGGCCAGGCGCATTACGAGGTCATCGACTCGATGCTCTCGGAATACGCCGTGCTGGGCTTCGAATACGGCTACACCCTGGCCGAGCCCAAGGCGCTGACCCTCTGGGAGGCGCAGTTCGGCGATTTCGCCAACGGCGCGCAGATCATGTTCGACCAGTTCATCTCCTCGGGCGAATCGAAATGGCTTCGCATGTCGGGCCTCGTCTGCCTGCTGCCGCATGGCTACGAGGGGCAGGGCCCCGAGCACTCCTCGGCCCGGCTCGAGCGGTTCCTCACCATGTGCGGCGGC
The DNA here is from genome assembly GCA_913055965.1 of uncultured Roseovarius sp. Lineage (GTDB taxonomy): Bacteria > Pseudomonadota > Alphaproteobacteria > Rhodobacterales > Rhodobacteraceae > Roseovarius. The sequence goes on along the minus strand of CAJXKX010000257.1, from coordinate 1,930 downwards.
GACAACTGGATCGTGGCCAATTGCACCACGCCGGCCAACTACTTCCACATCCTGCGCCGCCAGCTCTACCGCACCTTCCGCAAGCCGCTCATCCTGATGACGCCGAAATCGCTCCTGCGGCATAAGATGGCGGTCTCCAAGGCCGAGGAATTCACCACCGGCTCGTCCTTCCACCGCGTGCTGTGGGACGATGCCCAATACGGCAATTCCGACACCACCCTTGTGGAGGACAAGAAGATCCGCCGCGTCGTCATGTGCTCGGGCAAGGTCTATTACGACCTGCTCGAGGAACGCGACAAGCGCGGTATCGACGACATCTACCTGATGCGCATCGAACAGTTCTACCCGTTCCCGGCCATGTCCATGGTCAAGGAACTCGAGCGCTTCAAGCAGGCCGAGATGGTCTGGTGCCAGGAAGAGCCCAAGAACCAGGGCGCCTGGTCCTTCATCGAGCCGAATATCGAATGGGTGCTCACGCGCATCAAGGCCCGGCACAAGCGGCCCCAATACGCAGGTCGCCCCGCCGCCGCATCGCCCGCAACCGGGCTCGCGAAACAGCACAAGGCACAACAAGAGGCGCTGGTCGATGCCGCGCTGACCATCGAAGGGAAATAAGTGATGAGCACCGAAGTCCGTGTCCCCACGCTGGGCGAATCCGTGACCGAAGCCACCGTCGCCACCTGGTTCAAGAAACCGGGCGATGCGGTCGCCGCCGACGAGATGCTGTGCGAGCTTGAAACCGACAAGGTGACGGTCGAGGTGCCCGCCCCGGCGGCAGGCACCCTCGGCGAGATCGTCGCGCAGGAAGGCGAGACCGTGGGCGTCGATGCCCTGCTCGCGACCATCACCGAGGGCGCGGCCAAATCCGCCCCCGCGAAATCCTCCGGCGAAGACAGGCAGAAGACCGCGCAGGCCGCCCCCGACAGCAACGGCAGCAAGGGCAATACCGACGTGATGGTGCCCACGCTCGGGGAATCGGTCAGCGAGGCGACCGTCGCCACCTGGTTCAAGAAGGTGGGCGACAGCGTCTCGCAGGACGAGATGCTGTGCGAACTCGAGACCGACAAGGTCTCGGTCGAGGTCCCCGCCCCCGCCGCGGGCACGCTCTGCGAGATCCTCGCGCAGGAAGGCGAGACGGTGCAGGCGGGCGGCAAGCTCGCCATCCTCTCCGGCGCCGCCGACGGCACGATCGAGCCGCAGGCCCGCCCCGAGCCCGCCGACGAGGCCGGTGGCGACGGGACCGGTGCCAGCGGCAAGGACGTGGAGGACGCCCCCTCGGCGAAAAAGGCGATGGCCGAAAAGGGCGTCAGCCGCGATCAGGTGCAGGGCTCGGGCCGCGACGGTCGGGTGATGAAGGAAGACGTGGCCCGCGCCGCCTCGGCCCCGCAACCGGCCCCCGCCGCCGCCCCCGCGCAGGCCCCCCGCGCGCCCTCGCCAGCCGAGGATGCCGCGCGCGAGGAACGGGTCAAGATGACGAGGCTCAGGCAGACCATCGCCCGCCGCCTCAAGGACAGCCAGAACACCGCCGCCATGCTCACCACCTATAACGAGGTGGACATGACCGAGGTGATGGCGCTGCGCAACGCCTACAAGGACGAGTTCCAGAAGAAACACGGCGTGAAACTGGGCTTCATGTCCTTCTTCACCAAGGCCTGCTGCCACGCGCTCGCCGAGGTGCCCGAGGTCAATGCCGAGATCGACGGCACCGAGATCGTCTACAAGAACTTCGTCCACATGGGCATCGCCACCGGCACCCCCACCGGCCTCGTCGTGCCGGTGATCCGCGACGCCGATTCCATGAGCTTCGCCGCCATCGAAAAGGCCATCGCCGAAAAGGGCGCCCGCGCCCGCGACGGCAAGCTGTCGATGGCCGAGATGCAGGGCGGCACCTTCACCATCTCCAATGGCGGTGTCTATGGCTCGCTGATGT
>CAJXKX010000256.1 GCA_913055965.1 uncultured Roseovarius sp. | reverse complement strand
CGGGCGCGGTGATCGACCCGAGGAAGGCGCGGTCGGAATAGCGGATATGGGCGTAGACCATGTCGAGATGGCGCTTGTTCACCGCGATATCGGTCGGCTCGCAGATCGTGCCGCCGGAATGGTGCAGCCAGGGCGAGGATTGCGCGAGTTTCACGAGATTCTCGAAATCGGCGATGGTGCCGTAACGGCGGCCGTTATCGAGATCCATCACGAAGGGAGAGCCGTAGGACGGCGCAAAGACCATGGCATCGCCGCCGATCTCCACCGTGTTGGCCGGGTTGCGAGCGTGTTGGGTAAAGCGCGCCGGGGCGGTCCTCAGGATCTCGCGCAGCATGCCGGGCTCGAACCGGATGTTCCACACGTCCCGGCCAAGCCCCGTCACCGTGGCACCCGCCTCGCGGTACAGCCGCATCGCCTCGGCATCCTCGCGCAGTTCGATCCCGATTTCGGCGAGGATACGGTCTGCGGTCGCCTCGATGCGGGCGAGCGCCTCGTCGTTCAACAGATCATAGGTCGGGATGCCGCGCGTGATGTACGGCACGCGCAGGTGCTGGTTCTCGCCCGGCGCGGCGCTGCGCCCGGCCTTGGCTGTCCCCCGGCGGGTGCGACGGGCCGAAGCCCGGGTGGGTTTCGTGTCGAGCATGGCATTCTCCTCGCCAGGACGGGTCGGGCCGGGTGCCTTGGTGCCCGGCATCCGTCGAACTGGTGCGAGGATGCCGCTCGTCCTTTGCGCTCGCAATCGCGGAAAAACTTGCCTAGACTTAGCTGGACTAAGTCTTGATCGCCGTATCCGGTATGCTGCGGGGCCATGAAGGCGCGTGATCTTCGAGGTGAGTTTGCCCAAACGTCCCTATGACCTCCCGCCCATGACCGCGCTGGTCGCCTTCGAGGCCGCGGCCCGGCACGAGGGCTTCAAGGCCGCCGCGCAGGAGCTGAACGTCACCCCCGCCGCGGTCAGTCATCAGGTCAAGGCCCTGGAGGCCGAGCTTGGCTGCGCCTTGTTCCGGCGGCACCACAGGGGGGTGAACCTGACGGAAAGCGGGGCGTATCTTGTGGTCGCGCTGCAACGCGGGTTCGAGACGATGGCAGATGCCGTCGATCAGCTACGCAAGCGCTCTGACCGCGCGTCGGTGACGATCCGGGTGACGACGGCGGTCAGTTCGCTGTGGCTGACGCCCAAGCTGGCGCAGTTCTGGAAATCGCATGGCGACATTTCCGTCGCGCAGATCGTCAGCGACACCGATCCGTTCGCGCAGGATTGCGATCTGAGCATCCACTACGGCGACATGTCGCGGGACACGGGCACGCGCAGCCTCCTGTTTCACGACCGGATCATGGCGCTGGCAAGCCCGGGATTCGCTGCGGCCAACCCTGTCGGGTCTCCCGAGGATCTCGCAGGCCTGCCGCTCATCCATTTCGAATCCGGCGTCACCGACTGGACAGACTGGCAGGGCTGGTTTCGCGCGCTGGGATATGCGGGGCCGGTCAAGGCCAGTCACCGGGTCAACAATTACGTGATCGCGTTGCAGGCCGCCCGCGACGACATGGGGGCCGTTCTCGGGTGGGTCGGCCTGACCCACAGCTATATCGACCGCGGCCTGCTCGTGCCGCTCCTGCCGCTGGAGGTCGAGACCGGCGAGGATTTCTACGTCAAACTGCACGCGCACGCCACGGACCGCGCGCGCCTGTTCCACGATTGGCTTGTGCAAAGCTCGGCCGGGGGGTGACGGCCCGGGGCCGGTCGCGCGGGGCGCATGCGGGGACCGGGCAGGCTGTATCGGCGGACATGGATGGGTCCGGGCGGGCGGAAGGGGGTGCGGGTCTCGCGAGTGGCAGCAACCGTGCATTTGCTTAGCCTTAGCAAAATATTATTCAGAATAGCGGCCCGCCACGCAAAAAGAGCACGGTGCCGCGCCCGTGGAATGCCTCTCTTGTATCTGCTTTTATTGAAGGAATTTCCTTTCAACTGAGCCAAGGCGCGAGGGGGCAGCGCCCCGCTCTTGGATTATGCTTTGCTTTACTATGCATTTTCTCTTATGTTGTGACGTCAAAGTCCGTGGTGGGACGAGGACTCCCATCGAGCGCAGGGGGATGGGCCGCGTCGGACGCGCCCATGACCGCCCCCGCGATGCGACAGCAACACGAAAGGCCAGACATGACCGAAAAGAACCCCGACAAAGGCTATGTGGCGATCCTAGGCTGGTCGCTGAACGCGATCGATGCCATCGACCGGTTCGACCGGCGCTACGTCATCGTCGCGCCCTCCTGGGCCGAAGAGTATGCCAAGGCCAACGACATCCCCTTCATCGCCTGGGATTTCGACCGGCTCAACGAGCGCTCGCACGAGATCGCGCAGGTCCTCAAGGACGAGGGCTGCGACGTGGCGATCCCGCTTTACGAGGAAACCGTCGAATGGGCGGGCGCGATCAACTCCGTCCTGCTCGACAATCCGCGCCTGCTCGGGCAATCCATGCTGTTCCGTGACAAGTCGCTGATGAAGCGCCGCGCGCAACTGGCCGGTATCCGCGTGGGCATTTTCGAGGAGGCCGACAATCACGCCGACGTGGTGCGGTTTCTCAAGCGGGTGAACCAGACGCTGCTCAAGCTGGACGGCGATCCCGACGATCCCATCCATTTCAAGGCCTTCGACAAGGCGGGCTGCCTCGGGCACCGCACGATCCGCACCGTCGAGGATGTCGATTCGATCTCGAATGACGAGTTCCCGGCCCTGCTCGAAAGCCATCTTGACGGCTGGGAATTCGCGGTGGAGGCCTGGATCAAGGACGGCAAGATCCAGTTTCTCAACATCTCGGAATACGTGACGCTTGGCTATTCGGTCTTCGTCCCCGCCACGCCGGAACTCGAATCCTGGCGGCCCAGGATCGAGGAAGAGATCAACAAGCTGATCAAGGCCTTCGACATCGACTTCGGATTCATCCACCCCGAGTATTTCGTGACCAGCGACGGCACGATGTATTTCGGCGAGGTCGCCTATCGCCCGCCGGGCTTCAACGCGCTGGAACTGATCGAGCGCGCCTACGGGTTCAACGGCTATCAGGGGATCGTGCTCGCCTTCGATCCCAAGACCACGCAGGAGGAGCTTGACGCCTTCTTCCCGACCCCGGTCGAGGATGCAAAGGGCCATGCCGGCTGTTTCGGGGCCTATCCGCGCCGGCGCGTGGTCGAGCGGATGGAGATTCCCGAGGCGACGGCACAGGATTCCTATTTCGAATTCCACGAACTGGCGCAGCCGATGGAGCAGAAGGTGACAAAGCGCACCGCCTTCGGTACCCATTGGGGGCTGGTCTATTTCTTCGGCGAGGATCCGCACCGGCTGCGCGATCTTCTCAAGGCACAGGAAGAGCTGGATTTCTATGTCTGACCTGATCCAAGAGGGTCCTTGATGCACCGGTCCGACCATGTGGACGAGGCGGATCGCCTCGCCGCCACGCTCGAAGGGCCGCTGGCCCATCTCGGGCAGGCGCGCCCCTTCGCCAAGCCCCGCTTTCAGGCGCAGGTGCTCGACGTGGCGGGGCGCTGGCGGTGCCCGGCGGGCTGGAACGGCTGCACGCGCTGGCCCCGCGCATGGATGCGGCGGGACTGTTTGCCGGGTCCGACTGGGATGCGCCCGCCAACCTGCTGCCGGGCCTCGTGGCGGGCACGCTCGATCACGGGGCACCCGCGACGGTCACGACCGAGGTCGTGAGCCTGCTGCGTCTGCTGGCGGTGGCGACCGGCGAAGCGGAACATCCGAGCATTCATACGGCCGCCGCCCGGCGCTTTCTGACGCAGGTGCTCGCGCTCAACATGCGCCGGTTCTTCGGCCCGGCGGACGAGGCGGCTAGGGCCGCGGGCGATCGGCAGGCCAGTATTGACGCGGTCTTTCGATACCTGGCGGAGCAGGTCGGTTTCCAGGATGTGCTGGGCGAACTGGTCGACGAGATCTGGCGGATCCTGCGGCAACGGCCCATTCAGGTAGCCCATGCCAAGGACATGATCGCGCAGATCGCCATCACCCTCAGTGAGCGCGGCAACGAGATCGGGGACAAGCGTCTTGGCGCCGACCGGCTGGTCTCGGCCCTGTTCGGTCCGACCGCGGCCTGCATGGGCGATCCCGGCCTTGACCGGTATCGCGAGCGCCTCGCCGTCATGGACGAGAGCGATCTGCGTCACGAGGCGCAGGGGCTGGCGCGGGCCATGCACGACACGGGGCTCGTGTCGGACTACCACGCCGCGTTTCTGGTCTGGGTGCTCGATACCGAGCATGACGGCATGATCGCGGATACGCTCGGCCTCGGCACCACGGGGCGCGACTGCCTGCAGCGGCATCGCGGGCTGGTGATAGACCTGATCCGGCGGGCGGTGCGGCCCGAGACCGCGCAGGCGCTTTACGGCATGTCGCGCATGCTGGACCGGGGCATCCTGCACCATGCGCCGATCGCTCCGGCATTCCGCCG
>CAJXKX010000255.1 GCA_913055965.1 uncultured Roseovarius sp. | reverse complement strand
GCATCAACCGTCACGCCACGGTCGAGACGGTGGCCGCGCTCGCCGAAATGGGCGCGGGCGGGGCGGTGTGCTTTGCCTCGGGGTGGCGCGAGGCGGGGGCGGGCGATCTGGAACAGGCGCTTGTCGCCGCCGCCGGGGCGATGCCCGTGCTCGGCCCCAATTGCTACGGGGTCATCAACTATCTCGACGGCGCGCTCCTCTGGCCCGATCAGCATGGCGGGCGGCGGGTGGAGGCGGGCGTCGCGATCCTCAGCCAGTCGTCAAATATCGCGATCAACCTCACCATGCAGGCGCGCGGCCTGCCGCTCGCCTATATCGCCTGCCTCGGCAACGCCGCGCAGGTGGGGCTCGCGGACCTCGCGCAGGCCCTGCTCGACGACCCGCGCGTGACGGCGCTGGGTCTCTATATCGAGGGGGTGGGCGATGCCCCGGCCTTTGCCGCGATGGCCGAGCGTGCGCGCGCGGCGGGCAAGCCCATCGTGGCGCTGAAATCGGGCAAGACCGAGGGTGCGCGCGACGCGGCGGCGAGCCATACCGCCTCGCTCGCGGGCGAGGGGGCGGCCTCGGGCGCGTTCCTGCGCCAATGCGGCGTGGCCGAGGTGGCGGCGCTCGACGATTTGATCGAGACGCTCAAGATCCTGCATGTGCATGGCGGGTTGCCGGGCACGCGGTTCTGTTCGGTGTCGAGTTCGGGTGGCGAGGCAGGTCTGATGGCCGATCTCGCCCCGCGCCACGGGCTGCATTTCGCGCCGCCCGCGCCGGGCACGGCGGCGCGGCTCTCGGAGGTGCTGGGTCCGCTGGTGCGCGTGGCCAACCCGCTCGACTATCACACCTTCATCTGGGGCGATCTGGCCCGCACCACCGATGTCTTTGCCACCATGCTGGGCGATTACGACGCGGGCCTCTTCATCATCGACCCGCCCCGCCCCGACCGCTGCGACCCGGCAAGCTTCGAGCCCGCGCTCGACGCCATCGAGGCGGCGCAGGGGATCACGGGCAAGCCTGCCTTTCCGGTGGCCTCGCTGCCCGAGAATTTCGACGAGCCGCGCGCCATCGCGATGATGGGGCGGGGCGTGGTCCCGCTGATGGGTCTCGACACGGCACTCGCCGCGCTCGCGGCGGCGCATCTGCCGCAGGCGCGCCCCGGCTGGCAGCCGTGGGCCGTCCGCAGGGCAGGGGCCACGCGCCTGCTGAACGAGGCGGCGGCCAAGGCGCGTCTGGCGGAGGCTGGGGTCTGCGTGCCGCGCGGCATCACGGCCCCGGCGCTCGCGGCGCTCGACCCGCGCGGTGCGGGGCTTGCGGGCCCCTTCGCGCTCAAGGGGCTGGGCCTTGCCCACAAGTCCGAGGTCGGGGCCGTGCGCCTCGATGTCACCGACCCCGCGCGCGAGCCCGAGATGCCCGGCGTCACCGGCTACCTGCTCGAAGAGATGGTAACGGGCGGCGTGGCCGAGATGCTGCTGGGCCTGCGCCGCGATCCGGTCTACGGCGCGACGCTCACGCTGGGCATGGGCGGCGTGACGGCGGAACTTCTGGCCGACACGGTGACGCTCGTCGCCCCCGCCACCGCCGACGATATCGCCGCCGCGCTGCGCCGCCTGCGGCTCTGGCCGCTGCTCGACGGCTGGCGCGGCGGGGCGCGGGCCGATACCGGTGCCGCGATCGAGGTGGCGCTGGCGCTTCAGGCGATGATGAGCGGTGATCCGGCAATCGCCGAAATCGAGATCAACCCGCTGATCCTGCGCCGCACCGGCGCGGTGGCGGCGGATGCAGTCATATGGGAGGAGACATGATGGAGATGCTGACCGAGGGGCCGATCCGCACGCGGATCGAGGGCGCGGTGCTCGAGGTGACGCTCGACCGGCCCAAGGCCAACGCGATCGACCTGGCGACGAGCCGGATCATGGGCGAGGTGTTCCGCGACTTTCGCGATGACGATGCCCTGCGCGTGGCGATCCTGCGCGCGGCGGGCGACAAGTTCTTCTGCCCCGGCTGGGATCTCAAGGCCGCCGCCGGGGGCGACGCGGTGGATGGCGATTACGGCGTCGGCGGCTTCGGCGGATTGCAGGAACTGCCGCATCTCAACAAGCCGGTGATCGCGGCGGTCAACGGGATCTGCTGCGGTGGCGGGCTGGAACTGGCGCTGTCCTGCGACCTGATCCTCGCCAGCGAAACGGCGCAATTCGCCCTGCCCGAAATCCGCTCGGGCACGGTGGCCGATGCCGCCTCGATCAAGCTGCCCAAGCGCATCCCCTACCATGTCGCGATGGACCTGCTGCTCACCGGGCGCTGGTTCGACGCCGACGAGGCGCTGCGCTGGGGCCTCCTGCGCGAGGTCTGCGCGCCCGGCGACCTGCTCGACCGCACCTGGGCGCTCGCCCGGACGCTCGAGAGCGGCCCGCCCCTCGTCTATGCCGCGATCAAGGAGATCGTGCGCGAGGCCGAGGCGATGCGCTTTCAGGACATGCTCAACCGCGTCACACGGCGGCAGGTGGCGAGCGTGGACCGGCTCTACGCCAGCGAGGATTTGCTGGAGGGCCAGAACGCCTTTGCCGAAAAACGCGATCCGGTCTGGAAGGGGCGCTAGAGCAATTTCAGAAGAGTTTGACAGGCTCGTTCGGTCCGAGATTGCGAATAGTCTTGGGCATCAGCCGCTCTCGCCCTCGGACACGAGGCGCGACAGGCTCGCCGCCGCCTCGCGCATCGACGGCAGATAGTCGAGCGCCCGCGCGATGTCGAAGCGCTGGGTGGGGGCATGAAAGGCCAGCGTCGCCATCAGCCGGTCGTTGACGTCGAGGATCGGCACGGCGAGCGCGATCATGTCGCGCATGAATTCCTCGCGGTCGAGCGAATAGCCCTGCGCGCGCACCTGGGCGACCTCGTCCATCAGGGCGTCGGTGTCGGTCAGGGTGTTGGGCGTGCGCGCCTCGAGATCGGTGGCGGCGAGGTATTTCACCAGATGCGTGCGCGCCAGCGACGACAGGTACATCTTGCCGCTGGCCGTGCAGTAGAACGGCACGCGCGTGCCGATGGGCAACTGGATGCGCAGCGGCCACTGTGTCTCGACCCGCTCCAGGTAGATCATCGCGTCGCGGTCGGGCAGGGCGATGTTGCAGGTCTCGCCGATCTCGCCGCTCAGCCGCTTGAGGATCGCCTGCCGCGCGGTGCGGATGCGCAACGAAGACAGGATACCTCCCGCCATGGTGCGCAGCCGGGGGCCGGGCGAATAGGTCCGCCCGTCCATGTCGCGCTGCAGGAAACCCTCCTCTTCCAGCGTGGAAAAAAGCCGGTGGATGGTCGGCTTGGGCAGGCCGATGGCGGCGTTGACCTCGGTGGGCGTGACAGGCACGCCCGCCCGCGCGATTTCCTCGATCACCAGCAGCAGGCGCAGGTTGGTCGGGATCGTCCCCGTGCTGTCTCCGTCCATCGGGCCCTCATCGTCATCGGTTCGGCAAGAGCGCCGTCGAAAGCTGCGGCACCAGCGCGACGATCAGCCAGACCGCCAGAAGCGCCACGAGATAGGGCACGGTGTAACGCAAAAGCCTGAAGTAGGGAACGCCCGTCACGCCGGATGCGACATAGAGATTCAGCCCGTAGGGCGGCGTGACAAAGCCGATGGAGGCCCCGACGAGGAAGATCACCGCGAATTGCACCGGCTCCACCCCGACCGAATGCGCGATGGGCGCAAGGATCGGTGCGAGGATGATCGTCACCGGCAGGCTTTCGAGCACCATCCCGCAGACGAAGACGATCGCCATCGAGGTGAACAGCACCGCGTAATAGCCGCCCATCGAGGTCACGAACCCGCCGATCACCTCCTGCGCGCCCAGCACCGACAGGATTTGCTGCATCACCACCGAGACCGCGATGAGCGGCGCGAGAATGCCGGTGATCTGCGCCGAGCGCATGGTGATCGAGGGCAGCTCAAGCGGGCTGAACCCTTCGACGACAAGCATTTCCGAGATCCGCTTTTCGCTCACGTCGCGGCCCTTGGCCCCGCCCATGATCTTGTAGAGCGGCAGGCTGAGAAAGCCCACGATCACGCAAAAGCCCACGGTCACGCCCGCGGCTTCGGTGGGCGAGAACTTGCCCGTGTAGATGCCCCAGAGCACGAGACCGATGGCGAAGAAGCCGAGCCACGCGCCCACGGCGGTCTTGATCACCCGCATCGGGCTGAGCGCGATCAGGATTCCCCACTTGTTGGTGAAGCAGATCAGGAAGGCGGCGAGCATCATCGCCCCCACCATCATCGCGCCGGGGAGGATGCCGGCGACGAACAGGTCCGAGATCGGGAGGTTGAGCAGGAACCCGTACACGATGAAGATGATGGAGGGCGGGATGATGATGCCCACCGTTCCGCCCGCCGCCGCGGTGGCGGCCGAGAAGCGTTCGTCATAGCCGCCCTTGACCATCTCGGGATGCAGCATCGAGCCGATGGTCGCGGTGGTCGCCGAGTTGGAGCCC
>CAJXKX010000254.1 GCA_913055965.1 uncultured Roseovarius sp. | reverse complement strand
CGGGATGCCGCCGCGCGGATACCAGTAGCCGCCGATGCGCAGCCATTGCGGGCTCAGGAACGCGACGAGCCGCCGGGCGATGGTGAGCGTGCAATCCTCGTGGAACGCGCCGTGATTGCGAAAGCTGGTGAGGTAGAGCTTGAGCGATTTGCTCTCCACCAGCCACGCGCCCGGCACGTAGTCGATCACCAGATGCGCGAAATCGGGCTGGCCCGTCATCGGGCAGAGCGAGGTGAATTCCGGCGCGGTGAAGCGCACCGCGTAGGCCGTATCGGCCTGCGGGTTCGGCACGCGCTCGAGTTCGGCCTCCTCGGGGCTTTGCGGCACGCGGGTCTCGCCGCCAAGCTGCTTGAGGTCCTTGTAGATGTTGTCGTCGCTCATCCGTCCATCTCCTTTCACACGCCGCGCCGGTTGCCCCAGAGCGTCACGTGCAGTTGCGGCAGCACCGTGGCCGTGAACCAGCCGTCGGCGACCACCCGCTCCACCAGCCAGCGCATCCGCGCGTCGATTCCCGCCTGATCCACCGTCGCCGCGTCGTCATCGGGCGGCGGCGGGGTATGGTTGCCGGGCTGCAGGTAGAGCGGCAGGGCCGGATAGCGCCCCGCCACATCCCGTGCCCATCGGTAGTCCGCCTCGTCGAAGACGACGATCTTGAGCACGGTGCGCGCGCCCCCGGCGGCGGAAAACAGGATCAGCGGGCGTTTCAGCTTTACCGCCTCTTCAGCGGCGGCAATGATGGCGTTGCCCACATACATGCCCATGGACCCGCCCATGAAACTGAAATCCTGCGCTGCGGCCACGATGGGGGTGCGCCCCATCTCGCCGGTGGCGACAAGCATCGCCTCTTTCTCGCCGGTCTCCTTCTGTGCCGCGCGCAGCCGGTCGGGATATTTCTTCTGGTCGCGGAACTGCAGCGGGTCCGGCGTGGGCGCGGGCACCGCCACCTCGGTAAAGAGCCCGCCGTCGAACAGCGCGGCAAAGCGCGCGCGCGGCGTGATCCCCATGTGATGCCCGCAATTGGTGCAGACGTTCAGGTTGCCCGAGAGTTCGCGGTGAAACAGCATCGTCCCGCACTCGTCGCATTTCGTCCACAGGTTCTCGGGCATCTCGCGGCGCGAGAAGATCGAGTTGATGCGCGGGCGCACGTAATTGGTGATCCAGTTCATCGCGGGGCCGGTCCAGTCGCTGAGGTCGCCCCCACTTAAGCCCGCGCCGCGCGAATTGCAATCAGCCGCGCAAGGCCACCCGGATCGCCAGCCAGCCGCACAGCAGCATCAGCAGATCGGCGGGCAGCACCGCCAGAACCGCCGTTTCGTCGTCGAGCGAAAACGGAAAGGCATAGAGCGCCAGCCCGTCGAACTGCCCCTTGGGTGCAGCGATGAGAATGGCGCTGAAATTATTGACCAGATGCAGCGCGGTGGCCGGTCCCAGCGTGCCGAACCGGGCCGTGAGATCGGCGGCGGCAAGGCCGAACACCGTGGCCCAGATCATCACCAGCCAGCCATTCGCGCCATAGGTCGCGCTGTCGAGATGCAGCACGCCAAAGGCCAGCGCCGGCACGCACAGCCAGACCAGCGGCGCGCCGAACCGCGCGGCAAGCTGGCTTTGCAGGTAGCCGCGAAACGCCACCTCCTCGGCAAACACCTGGCAGAACAGCGCCGCCAGCCCCAGCGGCAGGAACATCAGCCATGTCGCGGTGGCGAGGTTGCGCTCGGGGGTCAGTGCGTCGGGCAGCGGCACCAGCGCGAGCACCCCGTAGAGCACACCGACCGCCAGCAGCGCCCGGCCGAACTGCCGCGCCGCCAGCGGCAGCGGGCCGACAAGGCTCAAGAGCCCGCGCCGGTGGACCGCCCGCAGGCTGATCGCCAGCGCCGCGAGCAGCAGCGCGAAGGTGAACAGATTGACCAGCACGCCCAGCGGTGTGGTCGCGGTCGCGACGCCCTGCAGCACCTGCGCCCAGTCCGCACCGCCAAGCAGCAGCGGCAGCAGCCCCGACCACAGGATGCTCAGCAGCAGAAAGACCGCCACGGTCAGACAGATACCGGCCCCCAGCCGCCCGAGCCCGGCGGTGCGGCGAGCCGGGGCGACGAGACGTTCGTGGGCGGCATAACGCATGAGCGCACGCTAGCCGCCCGCGCGGCGCGGCGCAATCGGCTTGCCCCGCGTCCCAGCCGCTACGTGACCGAAGGGCCCGCGCGCGCGCCGCACCGCTCCTATTACTACGCGATGGGCATGACCGAGGCCGAGATCCACCAGCCCCTCGTCGGCGTCGCCACCTGCTGGAACGAGGCCGCGCCCTGCAACATCGCGCTGAGCCGTCAGGCACAGGCCGTCAAGGGCGGGGTGAAAGAGGCGCATGGCAGCCCGCGCGAATTCACCACCATCACCGTCACCGACGGCATCGCCATGGGGCATGAGGGAATGCGCTCGTCGCTCGCCTCGCGCGAGGCCATCGCCGACACGGTGGAGCTGACCATGCGCGGCCATTGCTACGACGCGCTCGTCGGGCTTGCGGGCTGCGACAAGAGCTTGCCGGGGATGATGATGGCCATGGTGCGGCTCAACGTGCCGTCGGTGTTCATCTACGGGGGCTCGATCCTGCCGGGCCGCGCGCCGCAGGTGGACGAAATCCCCGACGATTTCCGCTCGCGCGACCTGACCGTGCAGGACATGTTCGAGGCGGTGGGCCGCCACCAGAACGGCACGCTCTCGGATGCCGCGCTCGAAATGCTCGAGCGCGTGGCCTGCCCCTCGGCGGGCGCCTGCGGCGGTCAGTTCACCGCCAACACCATGGCCTGCGTCTCCGAGGCGATCGGCCTCGCGCTGATGAATTCGAGCGGAATGCCCGCCCCCTACGAGAGCCGCGACCAGTATGGCGAGGCGTCGGGCCGCGCGGTGATGAACCTGCTGGAGAAAAACATCCGCGCCCGCGACGTGGTGACGCTCAAGAGCTTGCAGAACGCCGCCCGCGTGGTGGCCTGCACCGGCGGCAGCACCAATGCCGGGCTGCACCTTCCGGCCATCGCGCACGAGGCGGGGATCGACTTCTTCCTCGATGACGTCTGCGAGATTTTCCGCGACACGCCCTATTTCGTCGATCTGAAACCGGGCGGGCAGTATGTTGCCAAGGACCTCTTCGACGCGGGCGGGATCCCCGTGGTGATGAAGGAATTGCGCAAGGCGGGGCTCATCCACGAGGACTGCATCACCGCCTCCGGCCACAGCATCGGCGAGGAACTCGACAAGATCGACCGCGAGGCCGACGGCCGCGTGATCTATCCCATCGACGCACCGCTGACGAAAACCGGCGGCGTGGTGGGCCTCAAGGGCAACCTTGCCCCTGAGGGGGCCATCGTCAAGGTCGCGGGCATCGCCCCCGAACACCAGGTCTTCACCGGCCCTGCCCGCGTGTTCGAATGCGAGGAGGACGCGTTCGAGGCGGTCAAGGCGCGCGGCTACGAGGAGGGCGAGGTGATCGTCATCCGCAACGAGGGGCCGGCGGGCGGCCCCGGCATGCGCGAGATGCTCTCGACCACCGCCGCGCTCTCGGGACAGGGCATGGGCAAGAAGGTGGCGCTCATCACCGATGGCCGCTTCTCGGGGGCCACGCGCGGCTTCTGCGTGGGCCATGTCGGCCCCGAGGCGGCGCAGGGCGGCCCGATCGCGCTGATCCGCACCGGCGACATGATCACCATCGACGCGATCGAGGGCACGCTCTCGGTGGATCTGACCGACGACGAACTGGCACAGCGCAAGGCCGCCTGGCAAGGCCCGCGAGAGACCATCTACGCAACCGGCGCGATCTGGAAATTCGCGCAGCTTGTCGGCCCCACCTACAAGGGTGCGGTCACCCATCCGGGCGGCAAGGCCGAGCGCCATGTCTACATGGATATCTGAGACCGGGCGGCGGCGGGCGCTTGCCTGCGGCGCGCTGCTGCTGGCGCTGCCCGCCTGCCTTGCCCCGCCGCCCGCTTCCGGCCCGCAGCCCGCGATCACGCAGACCACCCTCGCCAATGGTGCGGTGCAGGTGCGCGCGCCGCGCGGCTACTGCTTCGACGATGGCAGCCTGCGCCGCCTCGCCGGGGGCGGCGGCTTCGCGCTGCTTGCGCCCTGCACGCAACTGACCGGCGCGCCCGGCTTTGCCGCGGCCCCGGCGCTGATGACCGTGTCGGTCATGCCGCAGCCGCGTGACGCCGCCCCGCCCGACGCGGAGGGGCTGGCCGCCGCCGTCGCCCCCGCGCCGCTCGGCGCGCAGGGGCAGGCGGACGGATTGGTCTACGCACAGGTGATGACGGGCGGCGAGGCCGTGCTGCCCGGCGGCGACCCGCGCCACTGGCGCGGCACGCGCGCCTTGGGCCGCCATCTTGCCAGCCTCGCTCTCTACGCCCCCGAAGGCAGCGCCCTGTCGGGGCGCGACGGCCGGCTGCTGCTGGGCGATCTCGCGGCGGGTCTTTCCGTCGCCGGTGACAGGGGCGAGGACAAGCGCG
>CAJXKX010000253.1 GCA_913055965.1 uncultured Roseovarius sp. | reverse complement strand
CGAGCCGACGTTCGAGAACCAGTTGATCGAGGACTTCGTCATCGCCCGGGGCGACGGCTCGCCGGTTTTCCTGCTGGCCAACGTGGTCGACGACATCTCCCAGGGGATCACCCACGTGATCCGCGCCGAGGAGCACCTGCCGAACACCCCGAAACAGCAGCTGCTCTGGGCAGCGCTCGGGGTCAAGCCACCGGTCTGGGCACACGTACCGGTGGTCGTCAACGAGAAACGTCAGAAACTGTCCAAGCGCCGTGACAAGGTGGCGCTGGAGGCGTACCGCGACGAGGGGTACCTCGCCGACGCGATGCGCAACTATCTGATGCTGCTCGGCTGGGCGCCGAGTAACGACCGGGAGATCGTGCCCTGGTCGGTGATCGACGGGCTCGACCTCGCGCTCGCCCCCGGCGAGAAGGTCGGGCTGGTGGGCCGGTCGGGGGCGGGCAAATCGACGCTGGTCAACCTGCTCCTGCGGTTTCACGACCTGAGCGGCGGGCGCATCGAGATCGACGGGCAGGATATCCGCGCGGTCACGCAGGACAGCCTGCGCGCGGCCATCGGGGTGGTGACGCAGGATACCGCGCTGTTGCACCGCTCGGTGCGCGACAACATCGCCTATGGCCGCCCCGGGGCGACCGAGGCCGAGATCCTCGCGGCTGCCGACCTGGCCGAGGCGCGCGATTTCATCGCCGGGCTGTCGGATGCCAAGGGGCGGCGGGGCCTCGACGCGCATGTCGGCGAGCGGGGGGTGAAGCTTTCGGGCGGGCAGCGGCAGCGTATCGCGATCGCGCGCGCCGCGCTCAAGGATGCGCCGATCCTGGTGCTGGACGAGGCCACGTCGGCGCTCGATTCCGAGGTGGAGGCGGCGATTCAGGCGCAGCTTTACCGGCTGATGCAGGGCAAGACGGTGATCGCCATCGCGCATCGCCTGTCGACCATCGCGGCGATGGACCGGCTGATCGTGATGGAGGCGGGGCGCATCGTCGAGAGCGGCACGCATGCCGCGCTGCTGGCGCAGGGCGGGCTCTATGCGCGGCTCTGGTCGCGGCAATCGGGCGGCTTTCTGACCGAGTAGGGCGGGATGGGGCAATCTGCCGCGGGGCGGCGTGGTGGCGGGGGCGTCGAGCGGCACGCTGGCTGGGCGTCGGGCATGCGCGGTTTTGCCATGCAAATCAACGCCCCAAACCGGTGCCGCCCGCGCGGCACCCGGCCTGCATGCCGTGGTATTCCATTAAGTTATTGAAATATTGACTTTTTCCAGTCTTTCGGCAGGGTTGTCCGGTCTGGGAGGAAGGGGAGAGGCGCATGGCCGATATCGCCGCATGGGCGGGCCGGAGCGAGGTGAGCGAGGGCAGCATCGCGCCGGTGCAGGCCGCGCAACTGCACGCGACGCTGGGCGAGTCCGACCGGCGCGCGCCGGGCGCGGACGACGAGATGCCGCCGCTCTGGCACTGGTGCGCCTTCGTGCCGACGGTGCCGATGGCGGAACTGGGCCGCGACGGCCACCCGAAGCTGGGCGGCTTCCTGCCGCCGGTGCCGTTGCAGCGCCGGATGTGGGCGAGCGCCGAGTTGCGCTTTCTGCGTCCGCTGCATGTGGGCGAGCGGCTGACGCGGCACTCGGTCATCCGCAGCGTCGAGGAAAAGACGGGCGCGTCGGGGCCGCTCGTGCTGGTCACCGTGGCGCATGAGGTGCAGGGCGAGGACGGGCCCGCCATCGAGGAGGTGCAGCGCATCGTCTATCTGGACATCCCCGAGCGCTACAGCCCGCCGCGCAAGCGCGCGATGCCCGAGGCGCCGCTGCTGCACGACACGCGGGACCTGAGCGAGGTGCTGCTGTTTCGCTATTCGGCGGTGACGTTCAACGCCCATCGCATCCATATCGACCTGCCCTACGCGAGGGAGGTCGAGCGCTATCCCGGCCTGGTGGTGCACGGGCCGTTGCAGGCCACCTGGCTCATGCAGGCGGCGGGGCGGGTGCATGGCTCGTGGCCCGCAGGTTTCTCGTTTCGCGGGGTGCACCCGATGCTGCTGACAGAGGGCGAGAGCGCGCGGGCCGATATCATGGCCGCGCCGCGCGAGGGGGGCGGGCTGATGCTCTTTGCCGGGCAGGCGGGCCATCAATGCACCGAGGCCATGGCAACCTGGGAGGACGGGCGATGAGCGGCATACTCAAGGGGATGCGCGTGGTCGAGGGATCGGCCTTTGTCGCGGTGCCGCTGGCGGGGATGACGCTGGCGCAGATGGGGGCCGAGGTGATCCGCTTCGACCGGATCGGCGGCGGGCTCGACGCCGGGCGCTGGCCGCTGGCCCCCTCGGGGCAGAGCCTGTTCTGGGCGGGGCTGAACAAGGGCAAGAAATCCATCGCGGTGGACATGCGCCGCCCCGAGGGGCAGGAGCTTGTCACCCGGATCGTCACCGCGCCGGGGCAGGATGCGGGGATGTTCCTGACCAACCTGCGGGTGCGCGGCTGGATGGATTACGAGACGCTGTCGCGGCACCGCGCCGATCTCATCATGGTGACGCTGACGGGCGACCGGCACGGGCGGCCGCAGGTGGATTACACGGTCAACCCCGCCCTCGGCGTGCCCGCGATGACCGGCCCGGAGGGCTGGGCCGACCCGGTGGCGCATGCGCTGCCCGCGTGGGATATCGCGGCGGGGCATCTCGTGGTGTCGTCGCTGCTGGCGGCCGAGCGCGAACGTCTGCGGCACGGGCGCGGGCAGGAGGTGGAGGTCGCGCTCAAGGACGTGGCGGCGGCCACCATCGGGCATCTCGGGATGATCGGCGACGCGGCGGTGAACGGCCGCGACCGGCCCAAGGCGGGCAATGCGCTCTATGGTGCCTACGGGCAGGATTTCCCCTGTGCCTGCGGGCGGCGGGTGATGGTGATCGGCCTCACCTCGCGGCAATGGCGCGGGCTGGTCACGGCCACGGGCAGCGCGGACGCCATGGCGGCGCTCGCCGCGCGCACGGGGCGCGATCTTAACGACGAGGGCGCGCGCTGGGAATTGCGCGACGAGATCACGGACATCCTGCGCCCGTGGTTCGCCGCCCGAAGAGTGGCCGACTTCGCCGCCGATTTCGACGCGGCGGGGCTCACGTGGTCGGTGTTCCGCACGGTGCGCGAGGCGCTGGCCGAGGATGCGGATCTCGGGCCAGAGAATCCGATCTTCTCGGTGCTCGATCAGCCGGGGCTGGGGCGGTTCCCGGTGCCTGGGCACCCGGCGGCGTTCGGGGCGCATGCCCGCACCCCGCCCGCCCCCGCGCCGGTGCTGGGCGCGGATACCGAGGCGGTGCTGGGCGACGTGGTGGGGCTGAGCGATACCGAGATCGCGCAACTGTTCGACGCGGGCGTGGTGCAGAGCCCGCGCTACGCGGCGGTGGGGTGAGGGCGCTTTTGGCCTTTTGCTGCCATTGAGCGCAACGTTTGAGCAGCCGCGCAGCGCCCGACCGCGGGTGGGCGCTCAAACGCTTGTGGTCTTCACTTTATCGCGCAAGATACTTCAACGATTGTGCGGGCTTGGAGGTTGCAAAAGCGCCCGCCCGGGGGGCGGTCGGGCGCTGCGCGGCGGCGCGCAAGCGCGCCTTTATTCCGCGCATTGGGTACAGGGCCTGAAGGACCGCTTCAGGCCAGGGCCCGTCCCGGGCCCTCCGTGCCTTGCACTCACAGCGCGCGGGCGCGCATGCCGTCCTCGGCGGCGCTGGTGGGCACGAGGGCGCGCACGAGATCCTGCATGTCGAGCACGCCCACCTGCCGGCCGTCACGCATCACCCGGTAGCTCACCCCGGTATCCCCGCGCGAGATCGCGATCACCGATTCCAGCGTGTCGTCGGGGCCGACCTCGCCCGCGAACGGGCCGTCGCCCCCGGCGCTCTCGGTCATCACCGAGCGCACCCGCAGCACGCGCGCGCGATTGATGTCGCTGATGAAGTCCACGATATAGGGATCGTTGGGGTGGAGCAGGATGTCCTGCGGCTCGCCCTGCTGCACGACGCGGCCATCCTTGAGGATGACGAGGTGATCGGCGAGTTTCAGCGCCTCGTCGAGATCGTGGCTGATGAAGACCACGGTCTTGTGCAACTCTTCCTGCAGTTCGAGCAGCAGGTCCTGCATGTCGGTGCGGATGAGCGGGTCGAGCGCCGAGAACGCCTCGTCCATCAGCATGATCGGAGAGTTGGAGGCGAGCGCGCGGGCGATGCCCACCCGCTGCTGCATCCCTCCCGAAAGCTGGTGCGGATATTGCCCGCCCTGGCCGCCGAGGCCCACGCGATCCAGCCATTTGAGCGCGTCGTCGCGGTACTCGGCCCGGCTCTCGCCGCGCACGGCGCGGGCCATGCCGGTATTCTCCAGCACGGTGCGGTGCGGCAGAAGGGCGAAGTGCTGGAACACCATCGACATCTGCTGACGCCGCAGGCGGCGCATGTCGCGCTCGCCATAGGCCAGCACGTCCTCGCCGTCGAGCAGGATCTGCCCCGCCGTCGGCTCGATCAGCCG
>CAJXKX010000252.1 GCA_913055965.1 uncultured Roseovarius sp. | reverse complement strand
TGCCATGGGCGAGCCGCTGAAATCCGCGGATATCCATATGATCCAGCGGATCATTCCGCATCGCTACCCGTTCCTGCTGGTCGATCGCGTGGTCGATATCGACGGCTATCAGAGCGCGCGCGGCCTCAAGAACGTGTCGATGAACGAGCCGCATTTCCAGGGCCATTTCCCCAGCCATCCGATCATGCCCGGCGTGACCATCGTCGAGGCGATGGCGCAGACCGCCGCCGTCATGGTGGGCTGCGGGCTGGGGCTGGAGGACCGCAACATGCTGGTCTATTTCATGGCCATCGAGAGCGCCAAGTTCCGCCGCATGGTGGTGCCGGGCGACGTGCTGGAACTCCATGTCGAGACGCGGCGCGGCAAGCCCGGCGGCAAGGTGTGGAAATTCGCGGGCGTGGCGCGCGTGGCGGGCGAGGTGGCCGCCGAGGCGGAATTCACCGCCATGATGGACATGCCGAAGGATTGAGCCGATGAGCGAGACCATGATCCACCCCGCGGCGGTGGTCGAGCCGGGGGCCGAGATCGGCGAGGGCTGCCGCATCGGGCCGTTCTGCCATGTCGGCCCGAAGGCGCGGCTTGCCCCCGGCGTCACGCTCAAGTCGCATGTCGTGGTCGGCGGGATGACCGAGATCGGCGAGGGCACGGTGATCTTTCCCTTTGCCTGCATCGGCGAGATTCCGCAGGACCTCAAGTATCGCGGCGAGGAGACGCGGCTGGTGATCGGCGCGCGCAACCGCATCCGCGAGCATGTCACCATGAACACCGGCACCGAGGGCGGTGGCGGCGTAACCCGCGTGGGCGATGACGGGCTGTTCATGGCGGGCTGTCACGTCGCCCATGACGTGCAGATCGGCGACCGGGCGATCATCGTCAACAATGCCGCGCTGGCGGGCCATTGCGTGCTGGAGGACGACGTCATCATCGGCGGGCTGTCGGGCGTGCATCAGTTCGTGCGCATCGGCCATGGCGCGATCGTCGGGGCGGTGACGATGGTCACCAACGATGTGATCCCCTACGGCCTCGTGCAGGGACCGCGCGGCTATCTCGACGGGCTCAACCTCGTGGGGCTCAAGCGGCGGGGCGTGCCGCGCGCCGACATCACCGCGCTGCGTGCCGCGTTCCAGATGCTGGCGCAGGGCGAGGGGGCGTTTCAGGATCGCGCGCGGCGGCTGGGCGACGAGACGACGAGCGATTACGTGCGCCGGATCGTCGATTTCGTGACCGCGCATTCCGACCGCTCCTATCTCACCCCCGGTCAGGGCTAGGCGGGTGGGCCTCGCGCTCATCGCCGGGCAGGGGGGCGTGCCCCCGCATCTGGTGCGCGTGCTGCTGGCGCGGGGCGAGGTGCCGCTGCTGTGCGAGGTCGAGCAGTTCCCCTCGCAGGTGGCGGGCGACCTGCCCCGGCTGGGCTTTCGGCTGGAAACCTTCGGCAGCCTGCTGGAGAGCCTGCGCGCGCGGGGTGTGACGCGGCTGTGCATGGCCGGGGCGATGCGGCGGCCCGAGGTGGAGCCCGCGCGCATCGACGCGGCCACGGCACCGCTGGTGCCGCGCCTGATGGCGGCGATGGCCAAGGGCGACGACGGCACGCTGCGCGAGATCGTGGCGATCATCGAGGAGGCGGGCATCGCCGTTGTGGGCGCGGCGGAGATCGCGCCGGACCTGCTGCCCGAGGCCGGGGTTCTGGCGGGCGCGCTGCATCCCGAGGTGCGCGCCGCGATGCCTGAGGCCGAGGCGGCGCTGGCCGAGATGGCGCGTGCGGATAGCGGGCAGGCGGTGGTGCTGCGCGGCTGTCGCGTGATCGCGCGCGAGGATGCGCGCGGCACCGACGCGATGCTGGCCGATCTGGTCGAGGGGGAGGACTGGACGCTCGACCCGTTCGACCTCGCCGACCGGGCGCTCGGCAGCGCCGCCGACTGGCTGAGCGCCGCCGATGCGCAGGAGGAGGGGCCCGGTTTTCTCTACAAGGCGCCGAAGCCCGGGCAGGAGATGCGCGTGGACATGCCGGTGATCGGTCCCGACACCGTCGCGCGCGCCGCCGCCGCGGGCCTCGCGGGGATCGTGATCGCGGCGGGCGGCGTGATGGTGCTCGACCGCGCGGCGGTGATCGAGGCGCTGGGGCAGGCGCGGATGTTCCTGTGGGTGCGCGACGCCGGGCCGTCCGGGGGGCAGGGGTGAAGGTCTTTCTCGTCGCGGGCGAGGCGTCGGGCGACCGGCTGGGCGGGGCGCTGATGGCCGGGCTGCGCGCGCTGTCCGCGCCGCGATTCGCGGGCGTGGGCGGCGAGATGATGCAGGCGCAGGGGATGCAGAGCCTGTTTCCGATGGAGGACCTGAGCGTGATGGGCCTCGCCGAGGTGCTGCCGCGCTACCTCCACCTGCGCCGCCGCCTGCGCGAGACCGTCGATGCCGTGCTCGAGGCCGCACCCGATGTGCTGATCACCATCGACAGCCCCGATTTCGGCCTGCGCGTGGCGCGGCAGGTGCGCAGGGCCAACCCGGCGATTCGCACCGTGCATTACGTCGCCCCCTCGGTCTGGGCGTGGCGGGCGGGGCGCGCGGTCCAGATGGCGCGCCATGTCGATCAGGTGCTGGCGCTCCTGCCGTTCGAGCCGCCGCTGATGGAGGCGGCGGGCATGGAATGCGATTTCGTCGGCCACCCGGTGGTGGCCGAGCCGCATCCCGACCCTGCCGAGGTGGCGGCGTTCCGTGCGCGCCACGGGATCGGCGATGCGCCGCTCTTGCTGGTGCTGCCCGGCTCGCGGCGGGGCGAGGTGACGCGGCTCGCGCCGGTCTTCGGCGCGGCGCTGGCGCGCGTGCTGGCGGCGCGGCCCGGGATGCGGCTGGCGCTGCCCACCACGGCGGCGATGGCCCCGCTGGTGCGCGACGCGGTGGCGGACTGGCCCGCCCGCCCGCTGATCCTGTCGCCCGACGATCCCGGCCACGCAGCCGAGAAGGCCCGCGCCTTTCACGCCGCGGACCTCGCGCTGGCGGCATCGGGGACCGTGTCGCTGGAACTGGCGCATGCCCGCACGCCGATGGTGATCGCCTATGACATGGCCCCGCTCAGCCGCGCGATCCTGTCGCGGCTCATCCGGGTGGATACGCTCACCCTCGTGAACCTGGTGAGCGAGACGCGCACGGTGCCGGAATTCATCGGCCATGCCTGCCGCGCCGAGGCGATCGCGCCCGCGCTCTTGCAGGTGATGGAGGCCCCCGGCGCGCAGGAGGCTGCGATGGAGGCCACCATGCAGCGCCTCGGCGAGGGCGGCGAGGCGCCGGGGCTGCGCGCCGCGCGGGCGGTGCTGGCGCGGATGTGACGGGGGGAGGGCGGCCCCGCGTGCCCGCGCCGCCTAGCCGTTCCCCTCGCCCGAGAACCGCGCCGCATCCGCCGCGGCGCGGCGGATGGCGTTGGATTTGTGGACCGTCTCCATGTATTCCGCCTCGGGGTCGCTGTCATGAACAACGCCGCCCCCCGCCTGGATGTAGAGGTTGCGGTCCTTGACCACCGCCGTGCGCAGCGCGATGCACACATCCATGTCGCCTCCCGCGCTGAAATAGCCCACGCCGCCGCCATAGACGCCGCGCTTTTCCGGTTCCAGTTCGTCGATGATCTCCATCGCCCGGACCTTGGGCGCGCCCGAAACGGTGCCCGCGGGCAGCCCCGCCAGCAGCGCCGAGAGCGCGTCAT
Source organism: uncultured Roseovarius sp. (assembly GCA_913055965.1). Taxonomy (GTDB): domain Bacteria; phylum Pseudomonadota; class Alphaproteobacteria; order Rhodobacterales; family Rhodobacteraceae; genus Roseovarius. Next base: position 815 of record CAJXKX010000252.1, on the reverse strand, counting down.
GCCCGGGGGCCAGTTCGCCCACCACGTTCGAGACGATATGCATGACGTGGCTGTAGCGCTCGATGATGAATTTCTCGGTCGGGCGCACCGTGCCGATCTTCGAGACGCGCCCCGCATCGTTGCGCCCCAGGTCGAGCAGCATCAGGTGCTCGGCCAGTTCCTTGCCGTCGGCCAGCAGGTCGGCCTCGAGGGCGCGGTCCTCCTCGGGGGTGGCGCCACGCGGGCGGGTTCCGGCGATGGGCCGCACCGTCACCTCGCCCTCCATCACCCGCACGAGGATCTCGGGGCTGGCACCGATCACCTGGAACCCGCCGAAATCGAAATGGAACATGAAGGGCGACGGGTTGGTGCGCCGCAGCGAGCGGTAGAGCGCGAAGGGCGGGAGCGGGAAGTCCTGCGTCCAGCGCTGCGAGGGGACCACCTGGAAGATGTCGCCCGCGCGGATGTATTCCTTCGCACGTTCCACGGCCTCGAGATAGGCGTCGTGGCCGAAGTTCGACACCGGTGCGCCGATCGGGGTCGCGTCGCCCAGGTCGTGGCGCGTGGGCGGCTGGCGTTCGAGGTCGCGCAGCGCGTCCTGCACCCGTTCGGCGGCCTGCGCGTAGGCGGCCCTGGCCGATAGCCCCGAGGATTGGAACACCGGGGAGACGAGGATCACCTCGCCCTTCACCCCGTCCAGAACGGCGACCACCGAGGGGCGCACCATCACCGCGTCGGGCAGGCCCAGCGGGTCCGGGTTCACGTCCGGCAGGTGTTCGACCAGCCGGATCATGTCGTAGCCCAGGTAGCCGAAGAGGCCGGCCGAGGCGGCGGGC
>CAJXKX010000251.1 GCA_913055965.1 uncultured Roseovarius sp. | reverse complement strand
CGGGGACGTCGAGGCGTTGCAGCGCGAGGCCGCCGAGAACTGGAGCCGTTACCTGCGCGCCGTCGCGGAGCTCGACAACCTGCGCAAGCGCAGCGCCCGCGAGGTCGAGAATGCGCGCAGGTTCGGCGCCGAGCGGCTCGCGCAGGCCGAGGCCGAGGACCGGTTCGGCCCCGGCGAGATCGCGCCGCCCGAGGGCACCAGCGAGGAACACCTGCAACTGGTGGAACGGCTGCGCCAAGTGGTGGCGGCGCGGCCCGAGGATCAGCAGGGCCTGCGCTTTCTCGTGCGCAGCGAGGCGGCGCTGGGCCGCATGGAGGCGGCGCGCGCAGCCCAGCAGCAGCTCATCGACCTGCGCGGCGAAGACGCCAGCGCCACCGATTACGCGACGCTGGCCGAACTGATGATCGAGGCGGCGAGCGGCTATGTCTCGACCGACGCGGTGGCTGCGCTGCGCGCGGCGCTCGAGCGTGACCCGCGCGCGCCCACCGCGCGGTTCTATCTCGGGCTGTGGCACCTGCAGACGGGCAGGCCCGACCTCGCCTTTCCGGTCTGGCGCGACCTGCTCGAGGAGAGCCGCCCCAACGCCCCCTGGGTGCCCACGCTCCGTGCCGAGATCGGCGAGATCGCGCAGCGCGCGGGCGTGCGCTACGAGCCGCCCGCGCCCGAGGCGCGCGGCCCCTCCGCTGCCGACATGGAGGCTGCCGCGGACATGGACCCCGAGGCGCGCGCCGAGATGATCCGCGGCATGGTGGCGGGGCTGTCGGAACGGCTCGCGACCGAGGGCGGCCCCGCCGGGGACTGGGCGCGGCTCATCACCGCCTACGGCGTGCTGGGCGAGACCGACCGGGCAGGCGCGATCTGGACCGAGGCACGCCGGACCTTCGCCGCCGATCCCGCCGCGATGGAGGTGCTGCGCGGGGCCGCCGAGGCCGCGGGCCTCTCCGAATGATCTGCGACGAGATCGCCGATTTCGCGGCGGCGCTCGCGCCGGGGCGCGGGGTGATGGGGCTCGATCTGGGCACGAAAACCATCGGCGTCGCGCTCTCCGACCGGCTGCTTTCGACGGCGAGCGCGGTCGAGACGATGAAGCGGCGCAAGTTCACCCTCGACGCCGCGCGCCTGCTCGAGATCGCGGCGGTGCGCGAGGCGGGCGGCATCCTGCTGGGGCTGCCGCGCAACATGGACGGCAGCGAAGGCCCCCGCGCCCAGTCCACCCGCGCCTTCGCCCGCAACCTGGCGCGCCTCACCGGGTTGCCCATCGGCTTCTGGGACGAACGCCTTTCGACCGTGGCCGCCGAACGCGCCTTGCTCGAGGCGGATACGACACGAAAGCGTCGCGCAGAGGTGATCGACTCCGTCGCCGCCGCCTATATCCTGCAAGGGGCGCTCGACCGGATGCGCCACATGAGGGCAGAGCAGCATGAGCGATGAAAGCGTCTGGAGCCGCGACGAGGTGGAAAGCCCCTGCGTGCGCGTCTGCGTTGTCCACCCCGAGGCGCGCATCTGCACCGGCTGTTTGCGCTCGATCGACGAGATCACCCGCTGGTCCAGGCTCAGCACGGACGAGCGCCGCGCCATCATGGCCGCCCTGCCCGACCGCGCCGACCTTCTGAAGAAACGCCGCGGCGGCCGCGCCGCCCGTCTGGCGCGCGGCTGAGCCGCTGGCGATCCCACGAGGACTCGAACCCCGAACCTGCTGATTAGAAGTCAGCTGCTCTATCCAGTTGAGCTATGGGACCGCTGGCCGCCTCTTAGCGCGCGGATCGCAAGAGATCAAAACCTATTCGCCGAACGGGTCGTCCGGGTAGATCACGCGGGTCAGATACAGCCCCTCGGGCGGGGCCACCGGGCCGCAGGCGGCGCGGGCGCGCGCCTGCAATGCCTCCCGCACCCGTTCGGGCGGCCACGCCCCCGCGCCCACCCGCTCCAGCGTGCCCACCATGCTGCGCACCTGGTTGTGCAGGAAGGACCGCGCGGCGAAGCGGAGGTGCACCTCCGGCCCCGTAGGTGTCTCGACATCCTCCACCGCGACCGCGTCGAGCGTCTTGACCGGGCTTTTCGCCTGGCAGATCGCGGCGCGGAAGGTGGTGAAATCGTGATGCCCCACCAGATGCGCCGCGCCCTCGCGCATCGCGCCCGGATCGAGCGCGTGGCGCAGGTGCCACACGCCGCCTTCGTCCATCACCGGACGGGCGCGCCGCGTCACGATCCGGTAGAGATAGCGCCGCCCGATGGCGGAGAACCGCGCGTGCCAGTCGCCTGAAACCCGCGCGCAGGCGGTGATCGCCACCGGCAGCGGCCGCAGGTGATGGTTGAGCGCCTCGCTCAAGCGGAACGGGTCCCACTCGCGCGCCAGATCGCACTGCGCCACCTGGCCCAGCGCATGCACCCCCGCATCGGTGCGCCCGGCGGCGGCGATCGTGTGCGGGCCCGGCTCCAGCCGCGACAGCGCGCGCTCGATCTCGCCCTGTACGGTCATCTGGTCGGCCTGCCGCTGCCAGCCGGCGAAGATCCCGCCGCAATACTCGACTTTCAGGGCATAGCGGGGCATGACCGCTCCTTCCTCTGGCTGAGGCGGGCAGGTTTGGCGCGGAACGCGGCGGGCGGCAAGCCGTTTCTGCGCCTTTCCCCCGCCGCGCGCCCGGTGTAAGCGGGGCCGAGGATCAGACCGGAGCCGCGCCCATGCCCATCCCCCTGCCCGATACCGCCCTGCTGATGCAGATGCTGGCCCTGCTGGCGGTGATCGGGGCCTTTGCCGGGGTGCTGGCGGGGCTCCTCGGTGTGGGCGGCGGGATCGTGCTGGTGCCCGCCTTCTTCTATGCCTTCCAGACGCTGGGCTATGACGGGCCGCAACTGATGCAGATATGCCTCGCCACCTCGCTTGCCACGATCATCGTCACCTCGGTGCGCTCGGTGCTGAGCCATAACCGGAAGGGCGCGGTGGATTGGGCGATCCTGCGCGGCTGGGCACCGGGGATCGCGGCGGGCGCGGTGCTGGGGGTGCTGGTGGCGGCGGCGCTGCGCTCGACGACGCTTCAGGGCCTGTTCGGGGGCCTCGGCGTGCTGATCGGGCTCTACCTCGGGTTCGGGCGGCCGCACTGGCGGCTGGGCCCTGTCATGCCCGGCGGGCTGCGGCGGATGGTGCTGTCGCCCATCGTGGGGTTCCTGTCGGTGCTGATGGGGATCGGCGGCGGCAGCTTCGGCGTGCCGCTGATGAGCCTCTACGGCGTGCCCATCCACCGCGCGGTGGCCACGGCGGCGGGCTTCGGCGTGACGATCGCGCTGCCCTCGGTCGCGGGCTTCCTGTTCCTGACGATCGACCCGGCGCACCGCCCGCCGCTCACCTTCGGCGCGGTCAACCTCGTGGCCTTCGCGGTGGTGGTGGCGATGACGCTGATCACCGCACCACTGGGCGTGCGCCTCGCCCATGCGATGGACCCCAAGCCGCTGCGCCGCGTCTTTGCCGTGTTCCTGACGCTGGTGGCGCTCAACATGCTGCGCAAGGCGCTGGGATGGTAGCGGCGCTGGCGGATAAGGGCTGGGCGCTCTTCCCGCCCGAACCTGCTGTCGCGGACTGGGCGCGCGCGGCGCGCGAGGCGGCGCTGGCCCGCATGGCCGACCCCGCCCGAATCGAGGCCGGGCTCGACTGCGAGGGGACGTGGTTCGTGGGTCTCGACTGCCTGCCCAACGACGCGGCGGGCATGGTGGCGGACGTGCCGCTCACCGGGGCCGCGCGCCGCGCCGCCCGCGGCCTCGCCGGGCCCCCGCCGCTGCATGAGGGGCAGGTCTCGGTGGTCTGGCCCGGCTACCCGCGCCCGCGCAGGGGCGAGGGCGACGCGGCCTTCCGCTACCGGCTCAGGCGCGATGCCGCCCATGTCGACGGGCTGTTGCCCATCGGGCCGGACCGGCGGCGGATGCTGCGCGAGCGTCACGCCTGGCTCATGGGGCTGCCGCTGACCGAAACGAGCCCCGGTGCCAGCCCCCTCGTCGTGTGGGAGGGCAGCCATCACCTGATGCGCCGCGCCTTCGCCGGGGCTCTGAGCGGCATCGACCCGCGCGACTGGGCGCATGTGGACCTCACCGAGACCTACCAGACCGCCCGCCGCGCGGCGTTCGAGACCTGCCCCCGCGTTCCGCTCGCCGCCCCGCCCGGCGCAGCCATGCTGATCCACCGCATGACACTGCACGGCGTGGCCCCTTGGGCCGACGGGGCCGAGGCCCCGCCCGAGGGCCGCATGATCGCCTATTTCCGCCCCGAATTCCCCGATCCTGCGCGCGCCGACTGGCTGACCGCGCCCTGAGCGCGGGCCTCGGATGCCCTGGTGCGGGTGAAGGGACTCGAACCCCCACGCCTTGCGGCGCCAGAACCTAAATCTGGTGCGTCTACCAATTCCGCCACACCCGCACGCGCCGCCGCAGCGGGCGGGCATGGCGCCGTCTAGCAAAGACCGTGCGCCGGTTTAAGCCCGAATCGCGCCCATTGGCGCGGGCGGGCGAAAAAGGGCACGAC
>CAJXKX010000250.1 GCA_913055965.1 uncultured Roseovarius sp. | reverse complement strand
GGGGGCGGCGCGCGCCGCGCCGCAGAGCAGCAGGCAGGGCGCGCGGGCGGCACGGGCGGGCGGGGCCGCGCGGTCGTCGAGAATCAGCAGGTCGGGGTTGGGCCCTGTGTCGAATTCCTCGCCGCGCGATGCCGTGACCACCCGCGCGCCGTGATGCGCCAGCAACGCCGCGAGCCCCGCGCGCCGCGCGGGCAGCGGGTCGAGCAGCCAGACCAGCGGCGCGGCGCGGCCCGGGGCGGCGAGCGTGCCGGGCCGTCCGGGCGCGGCGGTGGCGGCATCGGGCACCAGCGGCAGGGTGATCTCGAAGCACGACCCGGCCCCCGCGCGCGAGGCGAGCGCGATCCGCCCGCCCATGAGCTGCACGAGCTGGCGGCTGACCGCAAGGCCGAGCCCGGTGCCGCCGGGATGGGCGGGCGCCTCGCCCGCGACCTGCTCGAACGCCTCGAAGATGCGGGCCTGTTGCGCCTCGGGGATGCCGGGGCCGGTATCCTCGACCGAGACCATGAAACGGCCCCTGTCGCCGCGCGCCACGCGCAGCCCGACATGGCCCTCGAGCGTGAACTTGACGGCGTTGCCGACGATGTTGATGAGCACCTGCCGCAGCCGCCCGGCATCGCCCAGCAGCACCTCCGGCAGGTCCGGCGCGACATGGGCATAGAGCTCGATCCCCTTGCGGGCCGCGAGCGGGGCGAGCAGCTGCGCCACGTCCTCGACGATCTCGCGCAGCCGGTAGGGCTCTTGCGCGAGGGCGAGCTTGCCCGCCTCGATCTTGGAGAAATCGAGAATGTCGTTGATGATCGTGAGCAGGGCCTCGCCCGAGCGCACCATGGTGGTCACATAGGTGCCCTGCTCGGGCGAGAGCGGGGTTTCCGACAGCAGGTCGGCCATGCCGATGATGCCGTTCATCGGCGTGCGGATCTCGTGGCTCATGCGGGCGAGGAACGCGGATTTCGCCGCGTTGGCCGCCATCGCCTCGGCGCGGGCGCGTTCCAGCCGCGACAGCAGCGCGCGCAGCGGCCGCCCGACGATCACCCGGAACGACACCCAGTTGGCGACCGCCGCCACCAGTATGCCGCCCGCCAGCAGCAGCAGCAGGAAATCGCGCTGATAGCGCTTGACGGTCGCGATCTCGCGCTCGTCGAAATGCGTCACCAGCTCGGTGATGGGCCAGGAATACACCTCGTAGGGCAGGGTGAGCGCGCCATCCGCTCCCTGGCATCCCAGCCCCTGCGGCACGACGGCAAGCTGCCGCCCGCTGTCGGGATCGACCAGTTCGACGCAGCGGATCGCCGGATCGCCCAGCAGCGTCTGCATCAGGTCGGTGACGTGGGGCGCGCCCCAGTCGGGCGCGTCGCCCGGCTGATCGCTGAACCGCTCGAGCGCACCGCCCACGCGCGCCGTGGCGTTGCCGATGCGCATCGACATCGCCTCCTCGCTGCGCAAGAGGTTCTTTTCGCTCAGCCACCACAGCCCCGCCCCGGCAAAGGCGAGGAAGGTCGGCACCATGACGGCGGTGAGCCGCAGGTAGAGCCCGAGCGTGGGCGTGCGGGGATCGGCGGCGGCGGTCATCGGAGCGGTCGGCCCGGTCATTCCAGCCGCGTCGCGCGGCCTGCATTCATCAGCGCGTGCAGCGGGGCGCGGTTGTCGATCTCCATCCGGATGACGCCGAATCGCCCGTCGATCTCGGCGATGTAGTAATCGACCGGGGCCTCGCGCCCGTCCTCGGTCACGAGCGTGGCGCACATGACGTAGATCTCGCCCAGCCTGAGGATGATCTCGTGATTCTCGGTCGGGTAGTAGCGGGTGACCGCGCCGGACCCGAGATCGACATGGGGCAGCGCACCGCCCAGCATCGAGCGCCCGAGGCTGCGTTGCAGCGTCGCCTGAAGCTGCGTGCGCAGCTCGTTGAGGGAGCGCGCCTCCGCCCCGGTCCCGCAGAGCAGGCCGAGCAGCAGAAGCGAGAAGAGAGCCGAACGTGTCATGCCGGGATCGCCCTTGTGCTGAATCGCCCCTGCATTGAACGCACGCGGGGTTAGCAAATCGTTTCCGACCGGGAGTTTTCGCGATCACCTTTGCGCGAGCGGGGGCCGGAAAGCACCGCGACGTGACTTGTCCGCGCCAGGATAACCCGTGCAGACTGATCCCGTTGCGAAAGGATGTTTCATGCGACTTTTCCGTATCCTGCCGGTGGTTCTGGCCTTGCTCGCCGCGCCGCCCGCCATCGCCTGCGGGCCCGACAGCGATTGCGTGATCGGCGAGCGGCATTACCGCGTCCAGTGGCCCGAGGGCGCGCAGGAGCCCGCGGGCGCGATTCTCTACGCGCATGGCTATCGCGGCTCGGCGGCGGCGGTGATGCGCAACGCCGCGCTGCGCCGCATGGCCGAGGAGGAGGGGCTGGCGCTGATCGCGCTCAAGTCGCTGGACCAGGATTGGGTGATCCCGCACGCGCCGCGCCATGCGGGCACCGACGGTGCACGCGAATTCGCCTATGTCGCGGCGGTGCTCGAGGATGTCGCCCGCCGCTTTCCGCTGGACCGGGGCCGGGTGATGGGCGCGGGTTTTTCCTCCGGCGCCATGCTGATGTGGAATCTCGCCTGCCAGATGCCCGGGCGCTTTGCCGGGATCGTCGCCGTCGCCGGCACCTTCTGGCAGCGCCCGCCCGAGACCTGCGCCACCCCGGTGGCGAGCGTCGTGCACCTGCATGGCGAGACCGACCCCACCGTGCCGCTGGGGGGGCGGACGATCCGCGAGACCTGGCAGGGCGACGTGCGCGAGGCGCTGGCGATGTATCGCCACCTGGGCGGGTTTCGCGAGGCAGCGCCCGCGCGGGTCGAGGGGATGACCTGCGAGGGCTGGCGCAACGATGCGGGCGAAATCCTCGATTTCTGCCTGCATCCCGGCGGGCATTCGCTGCGCACCTCCTATATCCGCGCCGGGCTCGAGCGGCTGCGCGCGGCGGGGCGGATGTAGTCGCGCCGCGCGCTCACTCCCACCAGCGGTCGATGGCGGCGATATCGTCGTCGGACCAGCCGAAATGATGCGCGAATTCGTGCACCACCACATGCGCCACGAGGTCGGGCAGGGCCACGTCGCCCCGGTCGCGCCACTCGTCGAGAATGGGCTCGCGGAATATCCACACGGTGTCGGGGCCGAGCGGCTGATCGAACTGCGACTTCTCGGTCAGCGGGATGCCTTCGTAGAGGCCGGTGAGATCGCGCGGGTCGTCGATCTCCATCTCGTCGAGGATATGATCGGGTGGCCAGTCCACCACCAGAAGCACCACCTCGGACGCCTTCGCGCGAAACACCGGCGGCAGCGCCTCGACGGCCTGCTGGGCCATCCGCTCGAAGGCGGCGAGGGAGGGGCGCGCGTGATCCATGCCGTCTGCTATCGGGCAGGGCGCGGCGATTGTAAATATCGCGCGCCCCCGCGCCCCGCCCCCGTGCACCCCCTCAGAGCATGAGCTGGTAGCTTGCGGGCGTGTAGGCAAAGCCGTCGCCCCGCGCCTCGACATAGCCGATGCCCGGCCAGGGCATGTGATAGCCCACGAAAGGCACCTTGTCGGCGGCCAGCATGCCCAGCAGGCGGCGGCGGGTGGCGGCGGCGGCCTGCTTGTCCATGTCGAATTTCACCTCCCAGTCGGGATGACCCACCGACCAGATGTAATGGTTGGCGAAATCCGCCGCGATCAGAAGCTGCCGCCCGCCGCTCTCGATCATCCAGGCGGTGTGGCCGGGGGTGTGGCCATGCGCGGCCATCGCGGTGATGCCAGAGGCGACGCTCGCTCCGTCGCCGATCATCTCTGTCTTTTCGGCCAGCGGGCGCATGTTGGTGTCGAAGCGCTCGTTGCCCGCCGCCGCCCAGTGATCGTATTCGGCGCTGGCGGTGACGTAGCGCGCGTTGGGGAAGGTCGCGCCGCCTTCGCCCATCAGCCCGCCGATATGGTCGCCATGCATGTGGGTGATCACCACCACGTCCACCTGGTCGGGGGTATAGCCCGCGGCGGCAAGGGCAGAGGTGATGCCGTCGGGGTTGAGCCCGGTGTCGAACAGCACGAGTTCGGAGCCGGTATTGACCACCGTGGGGGTAAAGAAGAACTGCGCCTGATCGGTCGGGATGTTGGCCGCCTCGGAGACCGCGTCGAACTCCTCGGCGCTCACGTTGAGGCCGAAGATCGAATGCGGATCGGGGCGCGGCGTGGTGGCGGCCAGGAGCGTCGTCACCTCGAATTCGCCAAGCGTCACGCGGTTGAACCGCGTCATGCCAACGCCCATCATCGGTGCCGCTGCACGCGCCGCGGGCGCGGTGGCGGCAGCGAGGGGCAGGGCGGCGGCCGAGGCCAGGACCGAGCGGCGGGAAAGACTGCGTGACATGGGAATCCTCCTGTCGGGTTTGCGTTTCCAGAGTTTATCCCGAGAGGATGTAGCGCATATGGCTCTCACGCAAAATTGAGCGCCGCATGATACCGCGCGCGGCGGCGATCTGGGCGGTTTTCCGCGCGGCGCGGCGGGTGTAGCCTCG
>CAJXKX010000249.1 GCA_913055965.1 uncultured Roseovarius sp. | reverse complement strand
GATCTCTGGCGGGGGCTGCGGCGGCTGGCCCGCGCACGGGGCGCGCGCGCGGGCGTGTCGCGCGCGGCCGCCCCGGCGCTCTTGCCCTTGTGGGAAGCCGGCCCGGTCCTGCGGGCCGCAGAGCGTCGCCCGGCGTCGGTGGCGGACGGCACGCTCGATCCGGCCCCGGCGCGCAGCCGGCTGCTGCTCATGTTGAGGGCGATGTCGGGGCGCTGGTAGCTTCCTGTCCGACGAGACGCCCCACCTGCGCGATGAGGGACGGGATCGCCGGGCTGTCGCGATTGGCACGGGTCAGCACCAGCAACGCGATCAACAGACCCTGCAGCACTTGCGCGGTCTCGGCGGTGTCGGGCGGTGGCGGCGTGCTGCGCGCGAGGCAATCGGCAAAGAACGCCTCGACATGCGCCATGCTGTCTGCCACCGCCGCCGCGATCTCGGGGTCGTGGGGCGCGCGGTCGAGTGCGGTATTGACCATCAGGCAGCCGTTGGGCACGTCCGGGTCGCCGCGTTCGACCAGATCGAAGAGGGCGAGGATCGCGTCGCGGGGCCGTTGCTCTCGGGCGAGCCGTTCGAGATGGCCGGTGCGGTACGTGGCGTCATAATGCCCGAGCGCGCGCAGGAACAGGTCGCGCTTGTTGCCGAAACCCGCATAGAGGCTGCCGCGGTTGAGGCCGGTCACGGCGACGAGATCGGCCATGGATGTGCCCTCATAGCCATAGGTCCAGAAGGCCCGCATCGCTGCGTCGAGCACCTCTTTCTCGTCATATGACTTTTCCCAAGGCATCTTCGCTCCGCCGCGTGGCAATCGGCCCGCCACCCGCCGGGCGCAGCCGTCCGGCCTGTGAGGGCGAGCCGCCGGGCCCATCCCCGACACCCCGAACAAGGCTGAGTAATGGGCCTTGGACGGAATGCCGGGTAAGGTATGGGCCGCCTACACGGTGCCGGAGATGGCGAGGCGGCCCACTGGACCTTGGTGAGTGATAGCGCTTTTGCGCAGGCCGATATGGCAGGGTTTGGAACGATCGGTCAAATAACGAATTCGTGTGCTGCACGTGACACGCCTAGCGCGTGTGCCCGCGCAGCGGCGGCAACCCCGGCGTGCCTGCGGATTCGGGATGTGCCGCGACATGGCGCGCCTTGATCTCGGTCGAGGTCTCGCGGCTGCCGTCATGGCTCCAGCCCGGGGGCATGATGCAGTAGTTGAGCCGCTCGCGCCATGTCAGCCCCCTCTGCGTGGCATCGCGGAAGATGCCGACCCATTCGTGAAACGCCACGCGGATCGGGTTGAACGTGCCGAGATTGCGGACGAGGCCGTAATCGACGCGCTCCTCCTCCATCTCGGGGACGAAGGTCCCGAACAGCTTGTCCCAGACGATGAAGACCCCCGCGTAATTGCAATCGAGATAGCGCGGGTTGCGTCCGTGATGCACGCGGTGATGCGAGGGGGTGTTCATCACCGCCTCGAACCAGCGGGGCATCCGGCCGATCGCTTCGGTGTGAATCCAGAACTGGTAGATCAGGTTCAGCCCGCCGACGAAGAGCACCATGGCGGGGTGAAAGCCCAGAAGGATCAGCGGCGCGCGCACCACCATCATGAAGGTAAAGGTGCCGGTCCATGTCTGGCGCAGCGCCGTGGTCAGGTTGTAGTGCTGCGAGGAATGGTGGTTGACATGGGAGGCCCAGACCCAGCGGATGCGATGGCCGAAGCGGTGCACCCAGTAATAGCGCAGGTCATCGAGAACGAAGCAGAGCGCGATGACGCCGATGGACGTACCAAGGTCCAGCGGCGTGATCTCCCACAGCAGCATGAAGAACCCGTAGGCGATGAAGCCCAGCAGGATACTCGACGCCACGTTGCCCGCCCCCATGACGAGCGAGGTCAGCGCGTCGCGGGTCTCGTAGCGCCCGCCGCGCCCCTTGATCACGATCCAGAGAAGTTCGGCGAGGATGGCGGCGATGAAGAAGGGCACCGCCCAGTGCACCACCTCGGGAAAGGCGATCATGTCGGTCATGCGGTCTCCTTGAGTGTGGCTTGCCAACGGGCGGATTCCCCGGCGTCGAGGGTCAGGTGCACGCGCGGCGCGGTATAGTCCGGCAGGTCGATGCGCAGCCCGGTGCGCGTCGGCGTGAGTCGCGCGCCGTCGAGATGGCGCGCGGTGGTGTCCGCCCCCATCGGCCACACCACGCCGCGCCCGCGCCCGGTCTCGATCAGCGCGGCGGAGTGGTCCTGGCAGAGGGTGACATGCACAGGCGCATCGCCCGGATACTCGCGCAGCCATGCCGCCCGCGCCGCCGCCTCGTCGGCCAGCACCGCCCGGCGCGACAGGCCCAGCAGGTGCAGCAGCACCGCGATCCCCGCGATGCCCAGCACCACCATCGGCAACAGGATGCTCAGCGGCATGGTCTCCTCCCTCGGTTCGGATTTAGCCAAAGCGTGTGTGGCTTTGTCAAAGGGGGCGTTGCGTCACCGGTGCGCGCCGCCGCCCCTCGCGCCAGGCCAGAAGCCCCGCGCCGCACAGCACGACCGCCGCCCCGGTGACCGAGACCGCATCCGGCCAGACCCCGAAGACCGTCCCGTCATAGAGCGCGGCAAAGACCAGCGCGGTGTAGAAGAACGGGGCGACAAAGCTTGCATCGCCCCGCGCCATCGCATTGACGAAGCAGGCCTGTGCCAGCGCCATCAATAGCCCGAGGCCGATCAGCGCGGCCCATTGCGCGGGCGTGGGCGCGGCCCAGACCCAGATCACGGCAAGCGTGGCGATACTCAGCCCGATGGCGTTGTTGATCAGCAGGATCTGCCACGGCCCCTCGCGGCCCGCGAGGCGCTTGATGAAGATCAGTTCGGCCCCGAGGCACAGCGCCGCGCCAAGCGCCAGAAGGGCACCGGGCGCGATCGCCCCGCTGCCGGGGCGCATCAGGATCGCGGCCCCGCACAGCCCGATGGCGGCGGCGCACCAGCGCACCGGGCCGACCTTCTCGCCCAGAAGCGGGATCGCCAGCATCATCCCGAAGACCGGGTTGAGAAAGCTGATCGCGGTGGCATCCGACAGCGGGATGAAGGCGGCGGCGGCGAACATGAGCGTGACCCCGGCCCAGCCGAAGCCCGAGCGCCTGACATGCGTGGCCAGATCGGGGCGCGTGAACCGGGGCCGGATCAGCACGACCGTCGCGCCGATGGCGAGGAAGGCGAAGAGAAACCGCCCGTGGCTGACCTGCAGCGGGTGCAGCGGGGGCCCGAGCGCCTCGGTGCCGAGCGCCTTGGCCAGCAGCGTCGTGCCCGCCAGAAGCGCGGCGGCCAGCAGCGTGAGGGCGGCGGCAAGGGCCGGGTTGGGCGCGCGGGGCGTGAACATGACCGATCAGTGCGCCAGCGCCGCGCCCCCGGCAAGGGCCAAGTGGGGGCAGGGGCGCGAGACCGTCCGACAGCCCCGCGCGGTGCGATCCGAAAACGACATGGCCGCGCGTCGCGCGCGGCCAAGCCCGCGCGGGCGGCGCATGGCAAGGCCAAGAGGGAGGAGACCCCATGCACCCGCGTTCCGTTCCCGACTGGCTGCGCCATCCGCCCACCCCTTCGGTGCGCGGCTTCGGCCTGCTGTCGGGCATCGAGGCGATCGCGCGCGGAATCCTGATCTCGGTCATGCCGCTGGAAATCTACCGCGCGCTCGGCGCGGCGGCGCGTGTGTCGGAGGCCTATTTCCTCGTCGGCCTGCTGTCGCTCGGCACCGGGCTGATGGTGCCCTGGGTCACGCGCTTCGTGCCGCGCGGGTCTGGGCGCGCTCGGCGGGGCGGCGGCGATGGTGGCGGCGCTGGCGATGGTGACGGCGGCCACCGTGACGATCTTCGTCTGTTTCAACGCCTACGTTCTCGACCATATCGCCAAGGCCGATCTTGGGCGCTGCGAGACCTCGCGCATGTTCTTCGGCGCCCTCGGCTGGACGGCGGGGCCGTGGCTTGGCGTCACGTTGCTCGACCTGTGGCGGCCCTTGCCCTTCGTCATCGCCGCGCTTGCGGCGCTTACCATGCTGGGGGTCTTTCTCTGGCAGCGTCTGGGCAACGGGCGGCTCATCACCCGCGCGCGCGGACCCGCGCCCAACCCGCTCGCCTGGCTGCCGCGCTTCGCGGCGCAACCGCGGCTGGTGGCGGGCTGGGTCTTCGCCGTGATCCGCTCCTGCGGGCCTCGGCGAATCGCTGGGGGGCATGTTGCTCTCGGCGTCGAACGGGATGCTCTTCGCCACGCCGCTGATGCTCGCCTGGATGCAGCGCCGCTCGATCCGGCAGGCGGTGCGCACCGGGTTCACGGCCGCGGGGATGCTGTTTCTGCTCGCGGCGCTCGGGGGCGACTGGCCATGGGCGGCGGTGGCGGCACTGGCGCTCGGCTCGGTCTTTCTGGTGCTGCTCGACATTTCGGCGGGGCTGCCCTTCCTGCTGGCCGTCAAACCCTCGGAGCGCACGGAAATGTCCGCGATCTATGCGAGTTTCCGCGATGTGTCGGGGATCGTGACGCCGGGGGTGGCGTGGCTGGGGCTGCTTG
>CAJXKX010000248.1 GCA_913055965.1 uncultured Roseovarius sp. | reverse complement strand
GCCTTGTAGGCGTCGTAGAGATCGTTGCGAAAGGTATGGCTGCCCTTGTCGAAGATCACCGCCACATGGGTGGGCGCGTCATGGCCGTTATTTCCCTCGACATAGCGTTGCAGCATGTTGCAAAAGCCCGAAACCGCCCCGATGGGCAGCCCGTCGGATTTGCGCGTCAGCGGCGGCAGCGCGTGATAGGCGCGGAATATGAACGACGACCCGTCGATCAGGTGCAGGTGACAGCCTTTTCCGAATGACATCGCGCGCCCTCCCGATCAGGCTTCTTCTTGGCGGAAATACCCCGCTCCACCCGCGCCAGAGGCGCGCCGGGCGCAGGCTCAGACCTTGCCCTCGAAATCGCGGTGGATGAGCCTGGCGTCGCAATAGGGGCATTCGACATAGCCCGTCTCGCGCGGAATCTGAAGCCACACGCGCGGGTGGCCCAGCGCCCCCTCGCCGCCGTCGCAGGCCACGCGATAGCTGTCGACGATACGGGTTTCGGGGGCCTGCGTCACCATCGGGGCGTTTCCTTTTGCGCTGCGTTGGACTAGGTCGGACTATGCTGGAACACAAGGCGAGGGGCAAGAGCGGCATGGCGGCAAATGCCATCGAAATCCGCGGTCTGGTCAAGACCTATGCGGGCGGGCGTCACGGCCCCGAGAAACACGCGCTCAAGGGCGTCGATCTCGACATCCCGCAGGGCTCGGTCTTCGGCCTGCTCGGGCCGAACGGCGCGGGCAAATCGACGCTCATCAACATCCTCGCCGGGCTGGTGGTGAAAACCGCAGGCCAGGTGACGATCTGGGGTTTCGATCAGGACCGCAACCCGAGGCAGAGCCGGGCCTCGATCGGGGTCATGCCGCAGGAACTGAACCTCGACCCGTTCTTCACCCCGCGTGAGGCGCTCGAGGTGCAGGCGGGGCTATACGGCGTGCCGAAAGGCCAGCGCCGCAGCGACGAGATCCTCGCGCTCGTCGGGCTGGAGGACAAGGCCGTCGCCTATGCGCGCACGCTCTCGGGCGGGATGCGGCGGCGGCTATTGCTGGCCAAGGCGCTGGTTCATCACCCGCATGTGCTGGTTCTCGACGAGCCCACGGCGGGCGTCGATATCGAACTGCGCGGGATGCTGTGGGAAAACGTGCGCCGCCTCAACCGGGCGGGCATGACGATCATCCTCACCACCCATTACCTCGAAGAGGCCGAGGAGATGTGCGACGAGATCGCCATCATCAACGAGGGCGCGGTCGTGGCGCGCGACACCACCGCACGGCTGCTCGACCGGCTGGACGGGCGGCGCATGGTCGTCACGCCCGAGGCACCGGTCGCGGCGCTGCCGCAGGCGGGCGGGATCGAGGCCGCGCAGCATCCCGACGGCACCATCGGGATCAGCTACCGCGCCCGCGAAACCTCTGCCGAGGCGGTGCTCGAAGCGGTGCGCGCCGCCGGCATCCGCATCCGCGACCTGCGCATCGAGCAGGCGGACCTGCAGGACGTGTTCCTCGATCTCACGCGCAGCAAGGCGGGATGAGCGGCGCGGCGCGGCTTGCCGATTGACGCGCCCCGCCAGCCTGCTACCAGTGCCCGCCATGTTCGGCGTGTTCCTGCAGACCCTGCCCTTCTTCCTGCTCATCGGCCTTGGATACGGGGCCGGGCGCACCCGATTCTTCTCGGCCGAGGGCACCGCCTGGCTCACCAAGTTCGTGTTCTACTTCGCGCTTTCGGCGATGCTGTTCCGGTTTTCCGCCAACCTGTCGCTTGGCGACGTGCTCGACTGGCGGCTGGTCGCGGCCTATCTCGCGGCCAGCCTCGTGGTCTACCTGCTGGCGACGCTCGTGGCGATGCTGCGCGGGCTCAAGGTCGAGACGGCGGCGATCGAGGCGCAATGCGCGGTGATCGGCAACGTGGGCTTTCTCGGAGTGCCGATGCTCGCCATGCTGATGGGAGAGGCGGCGGTCGGCCCGGTGATGCTGGTGCTGGCGGTCGATCTGCTGGTGTTCGGCTCGCTGGTGGTGATCCTGATCACCGGCGCGCGCGACGGGCGGATGTCGCCCGCGATCCTGCGCAGCATCGGCGGCGGCCTGATCCGCAACCCGATGATCGTCTCGATCACGGCGGGCTTCACCTGGTCGGCGCTCGATCTGCCGATCCCCGACACGATGAACGCCTTTCTCGCGCTTCTGGGCGGGGCGGCGACACCCGGCGCGCTCTTCGCAATCGGCGCATCGCTGGCCGAAAAAGACGCCGAACGCCCGCATGTCGCGGGCTGGCTCAGCTTCTGCAAGCTGGTGCTGCATCCGGGCGCGGTGGCGATTTCGCTCTTGTGGGTGTTCGGCATGCAGGGCTATCCCGCCGCCGTGGTGATCGCGGCGGCGGCCTTGCCGGTTGCGGGAAACGTGTTCATCATCGCGCAGAATTACGGGGTCGCGCCGCGCCGCGTGTCCTCGGCGATCTTCATTTCCACCGCCGTGGCGGTGGTGAGCGTCTCGGCGGTGATCGGCTGGACCGCGGCGCTCTACTGACACTCGGCCACGAAAGGACAGGACCACCATGCAAACCGTTTCCGAGAACGCCTGCTTCGGCGGCACGCAGGGCGTCTATACCCATGCCTCGCAGGCATGCGGCTGCGACATGACCTTCGGCCTCTTCCTGCCCGAGGAGGCGCGGGGCGGCCCGGTGCCGGTGCTGTGGTATCTCTCGGGGCTGACCTGCACCCACGAGAACGCGATGGTCAAGGCCGGCGCGCAGGGCTGGGCGGCAGAGCAGGGCATCGCGCTGGTGTTTCCCGACACCTCGCCCCGCGGCGACGGTGTGGCCGATGACGACGCCTACGACCTGGGCCAGGGCGCGGGCTTTTACGTCAATGCCACGCAAGCGCCCTGGGCGCCGCATTTCCGCATGTGGGATTACGTGGCCGAGGAATTGCCCGCGCTTCTGGGTGCGGAGTTCCCGCTCGACATGGACCGGCAGGCGATCACCGGCCATTCGATGGGTGGGCACGGCGCGCTGACGCTGGCGATGTCGCTGCCCGGGCGGTTCCGCTCGGTCTCGGCCTTCGCGCCGATCTGCAACCCCACCGGCGGCGACTGGGGCCGCAAGCAGTTCGCGGCCTATCTCGGGGCCGACGAATCGGGCTGGGCGGCGCATGATGCAAGCCTGCTGATGGCCGAGCGCGGCTTTGACGGGCCGGTGCTTGTCGATACCGGGACGTCCGACCAGTTTCTCGACCTGCTGCGCCCCGAGACGCTGGCCCAGGCCGCCTTCGCGCGGCGGCAGAGGGGCAGCTTCCGGATGCAGCCGGGATACGATCACAGTTACTTCTTCATCTCGACCTTCATGGAAGAGCACGTGAGCTTTCACGCCGAGGCGCTCTGGCGCGAGTGACGGGGCCGTGTCCTGCCGCGCCGCGCGCGGGCGGCAGGATCATTCGACCTGTCGGCCCGGCAGCACGCGGAACGGCTCCAGCCGGTCGCCGTTGATCCAGGCGTGATCGCCCGCCTCGGTGCGCACCAGCGCGTAGGGGGTCCAGCCGGTGCTGCGCCACCAGCTTTCGTATTCGTCGGTCTCCGGGTTGGTCCGCCACCGCCCCTCGTCGGCCCGCCCGTCCTGCGGCACGTAGAGCGTGGTCCCGTCGGCGGCGTAATACTGCCGGTAGGGCGTGCCCGCCCAGGTGCCGACGATGGTGTTGCCCGTCAGGAGCGCCTCGATCTCGGGGGCGGTCAACCGGACGTCGGCAGCCTGCGCAGCCAGCGGCCCGACCCAGGCGAGCGACATCAGAAGACCCGTGAACATGCGACGTTTCATGGCGAAACCTCCTTTTTCCGAGGCGGCAGTATGGCAGAAAATCCGACACTGTGCGAGCCGTGCGCGCCCGAACGCCGCGTCACGCTGCGTCACGCCGGGGCGACGAGGATGGCGCGGAAATCGTTGACATTAGTCAGTGTCGGGCCGGTGACGACCTGATCGCCGATGGCCGCGAAGAAGCCATGCGCGTCGTTGCGCGCGAGCGCCGCCTCCGCGTCGGTGCCCGCCGCGCGGGCGCGGGCCAGCGTGTCGGGGGCGACGGTGGCCCCCGCCACCTCGGCGGCCCCGTCCACCCCGTCGGTATCGCAGGCGATGGCGTGAATCCCCGCCGCCCCGCCCAGCGCCAGCGCCAGCGCCAGCGCATATTCCGCGTTGGGCCCGCCCACCCCGTCACCGCGGCGCGTGACCGTCAATTCGCCCCCCGACAACAGCAGCACCGGCGCCGCACCGGGCGCGAGGCCCGCCTGCGTCTCGCGCGCCAGCGCCGCGTGCTCGCGGGCCACCTCGCGCGCCTCGCCCTCGAGATCGTCGCCGAGCGTCTCGACCCGGATGCCCTGCGCCCGCGCCACGTCTGCAGCGGCGTCGAGCGATTGCGACGGCGCGGCAAAGACCACGTTCCCGACCCGCGACAGGCGCGGATCGCCGGGCGGGATGACACCGCTCGCGCCCTCCAGCACCGCCTCGATGCGGGCGGTCACGGTCTGGCGCAGCGCCGCCCAGCGAAGCCGCCAGCCGGCCAGCCAGCC
>CAJXKX010000247.1 GCA_913055965.1 uncultured Roseovarius sp. | reverse complement strand
AGCGGCGTGTCGGCATTCTTGTTCAAAAGCACGGTGCCGGTCGTGGCGTCCAGAACATAGGCCCCCCGCGCGCTTGTCTCGAAGGCCCCCGCCGACACCGCGACGCAACTCGCGAGCAGCGCCGCCAGCCAGATTCTCGGAATACTCATCGCGCTCTCCCCCGTTTCAGTTGGTGACCGGATAGGCATCGGCAAAGCCGATATCCCTGATCTTCTCGAGCACGGCCGCGCGATCGCCGGGCGTGGAGGCCGGGCCCACCACCACGCGCCAGAAGCGCTTGCCCCGCGATGTCTGGTTGAACACCGTCGGCACCATCCCCGCCTGGCGCAGGGCAGTGGCGGTGTTGCGGGCGTTTTCCTCGATGCTGAAGATGCCCACCTGCACGAAGGGCTTGTCGAGCGGGGAGGTCCGGCGCGGCGGCGCGGGCGCGGGCGCCGGTTCGGCTGCGGGCGCGGGCTGCAAGGCGTCGGGCTCCGCGCCGGTCTCGGCCGCCTCTATGGCGGCCTCTGCCCCGGCCACGGGATCGAGATCGCGCGCCTCGACCTCGGGTGCGGCGGCAGCGGCCTGCGCGGGGGCGGCATCGGCGGGAGCCGCGTTCTCTTCCGCCGGGGCCTTCTCGCGGCGCAGCGCCGTCACGTTGAGCTGTTGCGGCGCGCCCGCGATCATGCCGAGCGCCGCCGCCGCGTCCGAGGACACCTGGAAAGCCGGGCCCGGCACATCGCGCTGACGCCGGAACAGCGCCCCGATGACGAACCTGCCATCGGCGGTGTTGCGGATGATCACCCGTTCCGGGTCGGCGACATCGGGATGCGCCACCCAGACCCCGCCGAGCGAGGGCCGCCCGTCCCACAGCCCCATATCCGTCGCCTGGAATATCCCCGGCGCCTCGACATCGCGCTCCACCAGACGGGTCGAGCGCGCGCCGGGCGCGGCCGCGGCCCCCGTCTCGCCCGCGGCGGGACGCAGAAGGTTGAATGTCCCGCCTTCGTCACAGCCGGCCACCAGCAGCAGAGCGAGCCCCGCCAGCACCGCTCCTGCCCGCCCGCGCGACACGATCGCACCTGAAATCACTCGTTCCATGCCATGCCTCTCGCCTGCAAACCGCGCGGGATTGTCCTCTCCCGCGTCTTCGCGCGCAAGTCTACCCCGTCCCCGCGGGCGTGAAAAGCACACAGCCCGACCGTGCGCGGATTTCCACACCGGCAAGGACTTTCAGAATCGCGCACACGACGCTACTCAGCGGAACGCCGCGCGGCGCGCGCGCGGAAGGGTGGCAGAGTGGTTGATTGCACCGGTCTTGAAAACCGGCGATGTGCGAGCATCCGTGGGTTCGAATCCCACCCCTTCCGCCAGGATTTTCGCGGCACGCAGATATCCCCCGCGCTCGTGCGAAACCCGTCAGCCTGCGCCCGCGCCGGAGCGCTCGGGGCCTGAGGGGGCGGAGGCGCTATCCGCGTGGGCGCGCGCCCGCGCGCCACACCCGAAATCCGGCCAGCACCCTGATCAGCGCGAGCGCCGCGAGCAGGCAGAGCACGGTCTTCGACACCGGCTCCATCGTGCCTTCGATCAGCATCGCATGCACGACGGTGCCTGCCACGACCACGCCGACAGCGCCGCTATGCGCAAGCCGCCAGCTGCGCAGGCTCCACCGCCAGCGGCGGCGCAACAGCCCGAGCAGGGCCGCGAGAAAGAGCGCCCACATGGCGATCACGCCCCAGGCCGAGAACAGCGTCGGCGAGGCAAAGAGCAGCGCGTCGATGACATCCGGCGGGCTGGTGATCCACAATCCCGCGACATGCACCACGACCGCCAGAACGAGGCAAAGCCCGACATGCCGGTGAAGCCGCCGCGCGCGGAACACCGGCACGCCGGGAAGATGGCCACCGACCAGCAGGGGCTGAAGGAGAATGAGCGCCAGCCCCGCGACCCCGGCAAGACCGGCGGCGATGTAGACAGGGCTGCGCCATGCCAGCAGCGGGCTGGACAGCGCCGCCACGACCGGCACGCAGATGGCCAGCAGAAGCACAGACCAGATCAGGATTGCGCGGCGCGGCGGCAAGGCTTCGAGCCTCCCGGGGTTCAGGCGGGTTCGAGCACGAAATGCGCGGCGAGGCTGGTATCGCGCGCGCTCTGCATGACCGGGCGCAGGAACACCGTCTTGAACTCGCCACTGTCATAGGCGAGATGCCCGTGGGGCTGGCCGAAGGCGGGCACGATCTGGGGCATCTCGAGCCGGAACGCGCCGTTCGCATCGGTCAGCGTGGCCCCGTGGCTCTGTGGATCGCGCTCGTGCCCTTCGGTCGTGTGCGCCCATATCTGGATGCGCTGCCCGGCCAGCGGGGCCCCGTCGCCCGCACGGCGCACCGTGCCGGTCATCCAGAAGCCTCCGCCGCCGATGCGCTCGACGATCGGGGCATTCGGCAGGTAGTTGTTCGATCCGCCGCGCATGGTGCGCGTAGGCTCCAGCCCCTGGGCACGCGCGGGCACGATCAGACCCGCCGCCGAGGCACCGGCCATCGCACCGCCGGCGGCAAAGAAGGAGCGGCGCGTGAAAGAATGGGTGGTCATGTCGCGTCCTCTCGTCAAAGATTTCACCGGATGGCCGGTGACCCACCGGCCCTGCACAGGATATAGGGCATCGGGCGAGGCTGTCATCAGGCGGGTGTCCGTACGAGCCGCGGGGCAGAGGCCGTTCCCGTGCCGCGGGATCGGGAGGCGCGCAATGCGGAAGGGGGACAAGGAGGTGCCGGGGCAACCGCGCGGCACCCGTATCCGGGTGGAGGCGGTCCCCAAAGACACATGCCCGCCCCCGAAAGGGCGGGCATGCAAGATGTCGGGATTGCGCTTATTGCGCGCAGTCGCGCAGCGCTGCGGCGTCGGGCCCGTCGGGCGTGCGCCCGAGGTTGAACGGGGCCGAGGCATCGCGCCATTGCGCGTAATCCTCGAGATACTCGACCATGCTCAGATAGACCTTGGCCGAGTTCGGATTCTCGCAGGCGGTCTCGACGATCACCTCGTTGGCCATTTCCTGCACCCGGGCGAGCGTCTCGTCGTCATAGCGGTTGATCTCGACCGCCTCGTCGAACTTGGCATAGGCCTCGGTGGCGCGCTTTTCGGTGAAGGCGAGCGACCACAAGAGCGTCGCGTCCGCGGCGATCTGCAGTTTTTCCTGCGTCTCGGCGCTGAGCGCGTCCCAGGCGGACTTGTTGATCATCACGCCGAAGACCGAGGCCGACTGGTGCCAGCCCGGCGTCGCCCAATAGTCGGTGACCTGTTGAAAGCCGCCCGACCAGTCCACATTGGGGGTCGAGAATTCGGCCCCGTCGATCACGCCGCGCTCGAGCGACTGGTAGATTTCGCCGCCCGCCATCGACACTTGGTTGCCGCCCAGGCGCTCCAGCAGCCTGCCCTGCTCCAGCCCCGACAGGCGCAGGCGCTTGCCCTGCAGGTCTTCGAGGTTGCGGATCGGATCGTTGGTGCGGAAACCGGATTCGTTGTTGGTCACGCCATAGGGCAGGTAGACCATGCCGAACTGGCCGTAGATCTCGTTATAGAGATCGGCCCCGCCCCATTGCTGGATCCAGTTCACGTAATCCACCGCGTTGAACAGGCTGGGCGTGGTGGCCAGCGGCGAGAAGGCCGAATCGCGCCCGGCCCAGTAGCCCGGCCAGTCGGCACCCGCCTGGATGGTGCCCGATTCGACCGCGCCGAACACCTCGCCCGAGGGCACGAGCGCGCCGCCCTCGAAGAACTCGATGGTCAACTCGCCCTGGGTCAGCTTGTTGGCGAGATCGACGAAATGACGGTCGGTCTCGATCAGTTCCAGCGACGACGGCCAGGTCGTGGTCATCGTCCAGCTTTCCTGCGCCGCGGCCGGACCGGCCAGCGCGGTCGCGGCCCCTGCCGCGAGAATGAACGCTTTCATGGTCATGGTATCTCCCTTCTCCATGGTTGCGGTTACTTGGTGTAGAGGACATCCGGCAGCCAGGTGACCAGCGCCGGGAAGGCCGCGACGAGCAGGCACATCGCGACAATGAGCGCGATGAACGGCAGCACGCCGCGGATGATCGCCCCGGTGCGCAATTCCCTGGGCGCGATGGCCCGCAGGTAGAACAGCGCGTATCCGAAGGGCGGTGTCAGGAACGAGGTCTGCAGCACGACGGCCATCAGCACGACGAACCACAGAAGGTTCACATCCGGCATCTCCTGGATGATCGGCAGGAAGATCGGGAAGGACAGCAGCACGATCCCCGTCCAGTCGAGGAACGCGCCGAGGATGAACACGATCACCATCATCATGGCGATCAGCATCCACGGCTCCATCTGGAGCGTGCGGATCAGGTCTTGCGTGGCGCGCAGCCCGCCGGTGATGTTGAACACGCCGGTAAAGGCGGTGGCCCCCACCACGATGAACAGGATCATCGCCGAGGTGCGCCCCGTTTCCAGCATCGCACCATAGAAGGTGCCCAGCTGAAACCGCCCGCGCGCGATCACGATCAGGAGCGCCAGCGCTGCACCGATGGCCGAGGCCTCGGTCGCCGTTGCGAT
>CAJXKX010000246.1 GCA_913055965.1 uncultured Roseovarius sp. | reverse complement strand
GCCGACCCTGAGGGTGTTGATCCAGACGAAGCCGGTATCGAGCCGGCTTTCGGCGTCCAGCGCCTTGGCGATGTCCCGCGTCCAGATCGCGGCGGCCAGGCCGTAGTCGCTGTCGTTGGCGATGTCGATCGCCTGGTCCATGGTCTCCGCGTCGATGACGCTGAGGACGGGGCCGAAGATTTCCTCGCGCGCGATGGTCATGTCGTTGGTGACATCGGCAAAGACGGTGGGGCGCACGTAGAAGCCCTTGTTGAAGCCCTCGGGCCGCCCGGTGCCGCCCGCGACGAGGCGCGCGCCCTCGTCGATGCCTTTCTGGATCATGTCCTGGATCTTGTCGAACTGCGTGGCGTTGACCACGGGGCCGATATGGCGGCCCGGCTCCGAGGCGGGGCCGACGGTGATCGAGCGGGCGATCTCGGCGGCCTCCTCGACGGTGCGGTCGTAGATGTCGCGCTGCACGAGCATCCGCGTGGGGGCGTTGCAGGACTGGCCGGTGTTGTTCATGCAGTGGATCACGCCGCGCTTGACGGCCTTTTCGTCGGCATCGGCAAAGATCAGGTTGGCCCCCTTGCCGCCGAGTTCGAGGCTGACGCGCTTGAGCGTGTCGGCGGCGGATTTCGAGATGAGCCGACCCGCGCGCGACGAGCCGGTGAAGCTGATCATATCGACATCCGCATGCGCCGAAAGCTGGCTGCCCACGCCCGCACCGTCGCCATTGACGAGGTTGAACACGCCCTTGGGCAGGCCCGCCGCGTCGATGATCTCGGCGAAGATCAGCGCGTTGAGCGGCGATTCCTCGGAGGGTTTCAGCACCATGGTGCAGCCCGCGATGAGCCCCGCGATCACCTTGAGCGTGATCTGGTTCAGCGGCCAGTTCCACGGCGTGATCATCGCCACCACGCCCACCGGTTCGTGGATGATGCGATCATTGGGGGCGTGATCGCCGAGCGGTTCGTCGAAGCGGAAGTCGCGGGCGGCCTTGAGGAAATTGGTGATGTGCCAGGTCCCCGAGGGCACCTGTTGCTGGCGGGCCATGTCGATGGGCGCGCCCATCTCGAGGCTGGTGGCCTGCGCGAGGTCCTCGGCGCGGGTCTCGTA
The DNA here is from genome assembly GCA_913055965.1 of uncultured Roseovarius sp. Classification (GTDB taxonomy): domain Bacteria; phylum Pseudomonadota; class Alphaproteobacteria; order Rhodobacterales; family Rhodobacteraceae; genus Roseovarius. The sequence goes on along the minus strand of CAJXKX010000246.1, from coordinate 3,473 downwards.
GACTTCGAGCAGCTTCTCGACATGGGCGATGCGCTCGGCCGGCGGGGTGGCCATCCAGGCCGGGAAGGCGGCGCGGGCGGCGGCGACGGCGGCGTCGGTATCGGCCTGCCCGCCGAGCGCAATCACCGCGCAGGGCTCTTCGGTCGAGGGGTCGATGACATGGTGATCGCGGCCGTCGCGGGCCGCGACCCATGCGCCGTCGATATAGAATTTCTTTTTCTCGATCATGGTTGACCTCCGTGGATTTGGCGGCACTCTGTCAGGCACCCGGGCGCGCCGCAAGGCCGGATGATCCGGCCCCGCATCATTTGATCAAACCGACACGCGCCGCAGAGGAAATGGAGGCTGCCATGGCACTTCGCATCAACGACACGATCCCCGACCTCACCGTCGAGACCGATCTCGGCACGATCTCGCTGCATGACTGGATCGGCGAGGCGTGGGCGATTCTCTTTTCGCATCCCAAGGATTTCACGCCGGTCTGCACCACCGAGTTCGGGGCCGTCGCGCGGCTGGCTGACGAGTGGGCGGCGCGCGGCACCAAGGTGATCGGCGTCTCGGTGGACAGCGCCGAGGATCACCGCAAGTGGAAGGCCGATATCGAGAAGGTGGGGCGCGCCGCGCCGGATTTCCCGATCATCGCCGATACCGGGCTGGAGGTGTCGAAGGCGTTCGACATGCTGCCCGCCGAGGCGTACCTGCCCGAGGGCCGCACCCCCGCCGACAGCGCCACGGTGCGCAGCGTGTTCATCATCGGGCCGGACAAGCAGGTCAAGCTGACGATGACCTACCCGATGACCGTGGGGCGCAATTTCGGCGAGGTGCTGCGCGCGCTCGACGCGCTGCAGACCACGGCGAAGCACGGCGTCGCGACGCCCGCCGACTGGACCATCGGTCAGGACGTGATCGTGCCGCCAAGCGTCAACGACGACGCGGCGCGCGAGAAATTCGGCGGGTTCGATGCCGATCTGCCCTATCTGCGGCGGGTGAAGCTGCCGGGGTGAGCCTGGCCTGGCGCGGTCGTCGAAGTGAGCCGCGCATCGACGGGCCGCCGCGCGGCGATCCAACGGTCGTTCTGCCGTGCTTTATCGCGGCCGAATCCGAAAAAGTGTTGAGCTGCGCGCAGGTTGAAACCAAATCGCCGGGCCGTTGGGGCGGCCCGGCGATGCGCGGCGGCGCGCCACGGCGCGCCTCGATTCCGCGCATTGGGATCAGGGCCTGAACGACCGCTCGAGGCCAGAATGCACCGAACGCCCCCTACCGCACCACCATCACCGAGCATTCGGCGTGGCGCACCACGCGCGCGGCGTTGGGGCCGAGCAGGAAATCGCGGAAATCGGGCTTGTGCGCGCCGATCACGATCAGCCCCGCGCCATCCACCTGCGCCACGCGCAGGATTTCCTCGTAGGCGTTGCCGGTCACGACGATATGGCGGACGCGCGCATTGGCCTCTGCCCCGAGCACCCCGGCCACGAGATCGTTGAGCCGCTGGCGCGCCTCCTCCTCGATCCTCGGATGATGTTCCTTGTCGAAATAGCTGCCCACCACGCTCATCCCGTAATCGGGCACGACGGTGATCACGTCGAGTTGCGCGTCGTCGAGTGCGGCAAGCCGGGCGGCGGCGCGCAGGACGTTGTCGTCGCGATGCGGGTTGCTGATATCTACCGCGCAGAGAACAGGGCCGGTCATGCGGTGACTCCTTCCTTGGCCTGGGGCTCTCGGGACATGCGCCCGCGCTGCAACAGGGCGACGAGGCCCAGAAGAATGAAGGCGGGGATGAAGATCAGCTCTTGCGGCCATTGCGCGACCGGTGCCTTGACCGAGGCGATCGTGACCGGCTGGTCGCCGTAGAAATCATAGCCCTGCATGGTGTCCGAGAAGGGGGTGCCGAACATCGGTTCCTCCAGCAGCACCTGATCGCCCTCGGGGATGAGGGTGAGGCCGTATTCCTGCAACAGCGCCGCGCCGTCCTTGCCCTCGGTCACCGACAGGACGAGCGTCGTGTCCTTGGGCTCACCGCTGATGAAATCGGGGCCCGAGACGACGACGCGCAGATCCTGCCCGGCGCTCGCATTGCCGAGCGCCTGTTCGAGATTGGCGGGCTCCACCATTTCGAACGGCGGCTGGATGCGGTTCATGAAATAGTCGGGGCGGAAGAGGGCAAAGGCGATGAGGACGAGCGCCACGCTCTCGTAGATGCGGCTCTTGGTCAGGAACCAGCCCATCGTGCCCGCCGTGAACACCAGAATCGCGATGGTGGCGACGACAAAGGTGATGATGCCCTGCGTCACCGTCACGTCGATGAGCAGCAGGTTGGTGTTGAAGATGAAGACGAAGGGCAGCGCCACGGTGCGCAAGCTGTAGAAGAAGGCGGTAAAGCCGGTGCGGATCGCATCGCCCCCCGAGACGGCGGCGGCGGCAAAGCTTGCCAGCCCCACCGGGGGCGTCACGTCGGCCATGATGCCGAAATAGAACACGAAGAGATGCACCGCGATCAGCGGCACGATCAGCCCCGATTGCGCGCCAAGCTCGACCACGACCGCCGCCATCAGCGACGACACCACGATGTAATTGGCCGTGGTCGGCAGGCCCATCCCGAGGATGAGGCTGAGCAGCGCCACGAAGATCAGCATCAAGACGAGATTGCCGCCCGAGACGAACTCCACGAGGTCGGCCATCACCTGCCCCACGCCGGTGAGCGTGACGGTGCGCGCCCCGTCGTCGAGCTCGCCGCGGTTGGCGAAGACCTCGACCCCCGTCTCGGTGCGCAGCTTGACCGAGCCCTGGAGGAGGAGGATGCGGGTCCCGGCGTTCCAGCGGCCGCGGTCGGCACGCAGGGTCATGCCGGTGTCGGCCGCCGCCTCGACCGCGCCGCGGGAGACGTAGGTTCCGGCATCGACGTCGAAATCCACGCCGCCGTGGAGGGTCAGGTTCACTGACTTCGGCTGGGCCGGGCCGAGGTCCTCGGCGATCAGCTGGTCGGAATCGGTCGGCAGCGGGACGGCCTCGACCGGGGCGATGGGGGCGGCGTCTTCCGGTGGGTCGGCATCCTGCTGGGCGGTGAGGGGCAGGGCCGAGAGCATCAGGAGGGGAACGAACCTCATCGGCGTCGGATCTCACGGTGCCACGACTGCCAAGTAAAGGTGGAAAGCGATTGCACCGGGCTTCCGGCGGGGGATGGTGGGGCGGCATGGCAGCGGTGAAGGGAAGCTTGGGAGTGGTCGGGGCCTCGGGCTTCATCGGGATGGAGCTGGCGCGGCAGGCGTCGCGCGTCGGGTGGCGGGTGGTCGGGTTCAGCCGCCGCCCCCAGCCTGCCGGCGACCCGGTGGCGGAGTGGCGACGCTGGGACGACGCGCCGGACCTCTCCGGGCTGAAGGTCGTGGCGAACCTGGCGGGCAAGCCGGTGGACTGCCGCTGGACCGAGTCGAACCAGCGGGCGATGCGCGACAGCCGGATCGGCGTGACCGAGGCGA
>CAJXKX010000245.1 GCA_913055965.1 uncultured Roseovarius sp. | reverse complement strand
TGTCCGAGCCGATGGCGCGGCTCGGGGCTGAGGTGGTGGGCGCCGATGCCGCCGCGCGCAACATTCCCGTGGCGCAGGTCCATGCCGCGCAATCCGGCCTCGAAATCGACTACCGCCACACCAGCGCCGAAGACCTCGCCGCGGCGGGCGAACGCTTCGACGTGGTGCTCAACATGGAGGTGGTCGAGCATGTGGCCGACCCGCTCACCTATCTCACCGCCTGTCACGACCTGCTGCGCCCCCGCGGGCTGCACATCTGCTCGACCATCAACCGCAACCCCAAGAGCTTTGCCATGGCCATCGTGGGCGCGGAATACGTCATGCGGTGGCTGCCGAAGGGCACGCATGAGTGGTCCAAATTCATCACCCCGGACGAGCTGTTCGACCTGCTCGGCCGCGCAGGGCTCGACCCGGTGGATCGCAAGGGATTCGTCTTCAACCCGGTGACGTGGCAATGGCGGCTCTCCGACCGCGACCTGAGCGTGAACTACGTGACCGCGAGCGTCCGCCCAGACTAGCCGCTACCGCGCCCACAGAGCCTTGTCGCCCATCGCGGCGACAAAGGCCTCATGCGCCGTGCGCTCGGCCTCGGTCAGACGCGGCGGCAGAGGACGGGGGCGCGGCGCGGGCCGCCATCGCGCCTGTCCCGCGTCGCCCGATGCGGCCTGTGCCGCGCGCGGATCGGCGGCAAGCGCGAAATCGGGCTGCCGTCCCCCGATCAGTTCAAGATACACCTCGGCCAGGATTTCCGAATCGAGCAACGCCCCATGCAGCGTGCGCGCCGCGTTGTCGATCCCGAAGCGGCGGCACAGCGCATCGAGCGAGGCAGGCGCGCCGGGGAATTTCTGCCGCGCGATGGCCAGCGTATCGATGGCGCGCGCCATCGGCAACGGCTCCAGCCGACAGGCCCGAAGCTCCCAGTTGAGGAATTTCATGTCGAAGGCGGCATTATGGATCACGAGCTTTGCGTCGCCCACGAACTCGATGAATTTCATGCCTATGTCGGCGAAAAGCGGCTTGTCACGCAGAAAATCATCGCCCAGCCCATGCACGGCGAAGGCCTCTTCCGGCATCGGGCGTTCTGGATTGATATATTGGTGAAAGGTGCGCCCCGTCGGCATGTGATTGTAAAGCTCGACACCCCCGATCTCGACGATACGGTGCCCGTCCGCAGGCTCCAGCCCCGTCGTCTCGGTGTCCAGAACGATCTCACGCATCGGTCAGCCCCTTCCTGATCTTCGCCAGTATCGCGCGCACCTGCGCGCGTGCATGGTCCATCGTGTCGGTCTCGATCACGTAATCGGCGCGGGCGCGCTTGTCGGCGTCCGGCACCTGCCGGGCCAGAATGGTCTCGAACTCGGCCTCGCTCATGGTGCCGCGTGCCAGCACTCTCGCGCGTTGCACAGCAGGAGCCACGGTCACCACGGCGACGGCGTCGAACGCATCCGGGCAACCCGTCTCGTAGAGCAGCGGAATGTCCAGCACCGTTACCTCCGCGTCCTGCGCCGCGATGAACCCGGCCCGGTCCTCGGCAACCAGCGGATGAACGATGGCCTCGATCCGCTTCAGCGCTTCGGGATCCTCCGCGATGATCCGTCGCAGCCGTGCCCTGTCCACCGCGCCCTCGGCCACCGTGTCGGGAAACGCCTCGGCAATGGGGTCCACAGCCGCTCCTCCCCTGGAATAGAGCCGGTGGACGGCCGCATCCGCGTCCCAAACCGCGCAGCCTTCCTCGGCAAACAGCTTTGCCGTGGTCGATTTCCCCATCCCGATGGAGCCGGTCAGCCCGAGCCGAAAGGTCATCGCAAAGCCGCCGCCCGTGCCGCCGCATCCACCTCGGGCCGGGCACCGAACCACCGCTCGAATCCCGGCACCGCCTGATGCAACAACATGCCCAGACCATCGACCGTGACGCACCCCGCCTTCTCCGCCTCGATCAGCAGCCGCGTCTGCAGCGGCGCATAAACCAGGTCGGTGACCACCGCGCCCTTGCGCAGCCCGTCGAGCGGCACGCGCAGCGGCGCATTGCCGACCATGCCCAGCGTGGTCGTGTTCACCACCGTCACCGCCTCTTCCAGCATGTTGCCCGCCTGCACCCAGTCGATCACCGTCACCCGCCGACCGAACTGGCTCTGCAACGTCTCGGCGCGGACCCGTGTCCGGTTGGACAGCAAGACCTCCGGCACGCCCGCATCCAGGAGCGCGGCGATCACCGCACGCGCAGCACCACCCGCCCCCAGCACGGCGGCAGGGCCGCTTTGGGGCTGCCAGTCCGGCGCTCCGTGGCGCAGATTTTCGGTAAAGCCGTAGCCGTCCGTGTTATCCGCCTGAATCCGCCCATCCTCGCGAAAAACCAGTGTATTGGCGGCACCGATGATGGTGGCTCGGTCGCTCACCATATCCGCCAGCATCAGCGCTTTTTCCTTGTGCGGAACGGTGATGTTGACCCCGCGAAACCCCATCCGGGGCAAGGTGCGCAAGACCGTTTCCAGATCGGCCTCCGATACATCCATCGGAATGTAGAATCCGCGAATACCCAAGGTCTTGAGCCAATGTGCATGCAACTGCGGCGAGCGCGAATGCGCGACCGGCGATCCGATCACACCGGCGAGGGGAATACGGTCATGGCTCATCCTGGCAGGTCTCCACGCAAGGTCAGAAAGGCCAGCAGATCCAGAAGCGGCAGGCCCAGTACGGTGAAATAATCGCCTTCGACGCGGGAAAACAAGCGCACGCCCTCAGCTTCGAGCTTGTAGGCTCCAACGCATTGCGCCACATCCGGCCAGTTGCGCTCCAGGTAACCATCGAGCCAGGCATCGGAGAATTCGCGCACCCGCATCCGCGCTCGTCCGACGTGCCGCCAGACCGGTGCACCATCCTCGCAGATCACCGCCGCCGACAGCAGGTCGTGCGCCTGCCCCCGCATCCGCAGCAATTGTGCGCGCGCCTCGTCGATATCGGCGGGCTTCGACAGGATCTCGCCGCCGAGATCCAGCACCTGATCACAGCCCAGAACCAGCCGCCCGGGCATCTTGTCGCTGACGCGGCGCGCCTTCATCTCGGCCAGGGCATCGGCGATGTCGCGGGGAACCGTCCCCTCCGCCAGCAGCGAATCGCGCAGTGCGCCCTCGTCCACCCTGGCAGGGCTGACCACATGGCGCACACCCGCGTTGCGAAGCAAGGTGCGGCGGATTTCCGAGCCGGAGGCGAGGACAAGTTCGAAATTCATGTGGATATCCTGATGACAAAAGCGGTGACGGTTCAAGCCCGCGCACCGGCGGGCGAGCCGATCCACCGCCGGATGCGCCACCCGGGGACGCGGTCAACAGCCTGTCCCATTCTGGAAAAGAATGGAATCCTGTTGTGGACAATCGCGCGCAATCTGTCTTTTCCACAGCGGCAAGTCTGCATCGCAAAGGCTCAGGATAGATCCAAACTGCTGATTTTGAGGAAACAAATACCATGATCACACGCCATGGATGCGGACCGCGACAATCATTCACAGCCTTTTCCACCGGTGGACGAGTCCGGTGACAAGCCAATGATCCACAGGCAGCCTGCACCCCTACATCATCATCATTCTTTTAAATTTCTTTCTTATTAAGATAATTCCATCTGGTATGCCCTTGCTTGACCTCGGGCCGCGCCACGCCTAAGAGAGGCCAAGCTGCCGTCCGGTGGTCGTGCAATCCCCTATTCTCCTGTCGCTGGCCCTTTTGCGGGTCCTGGCACCATTGAGGCCCGTCATGCCCGAAGACCGTCTGAACCTCGCCGAACTCAAGGCGATGACCGCCAAGGACCTCCTCGACATCGCCGAGGAGCTCGAGATCGAGAACGCTTCGACCATGCGCAAGGGCGAGATGATGTTCTCGATTCTCAAGGAACGCGCGGAAGAAGGTTGGGTGATCTTCGGCGATGGCGTCCTCGAAGTGTTGCAGGACGGGTTCGGCTTCTTGCGCTCGCTGGAGGCCAATTACCTGCCGGGCCCGGACGATATCTACGTCTCGCCCGACATGATCCGTCAGTTCTCGCTGCGCACCGGTGACACGATCGAGGGCGAGATTCGCCAGCCCGACGATACAGAGCGCTATTTCGCGCTGACCTCCGTCACGCAGATCAATTTCCAGGACCCCGAGCGCGCCCGCCACAAGATCGCGTTCGAGAACCTGACGCCGCTCTATCCCGACGAGCGCCTGAAGATGGAAATCGAGGACCCCACGATCAAGGACAGGTCCGCCCGGCTGATCGATCTCGTGGCACCCATCGGCAAGGGTCAGCGCTCGCTGATCGTCGCGCCGCCGCGCACCGGCAAGACGGTGCTGTTGCAGAACATCGCCAACAGCATCGCCAGGAACCATCCCGAATGCTATCTCATCGTGCTGCTGATCGATGAGCGCCCCGAAGAAGTCACCGACATGCAGCGCTCGGTGAAGGGCGAGGTCATCAGCTCGACCTTCGACGAGCCTGCGACCCGTCACGTCGCAGTGTCGGATATGGTTATCGAAAAGGCCAAGCGCCTTGTCGAGCACAAGCGCGACGTGGTGATCCTGCTCGACTCGATCACCCGGCTCG
>CAJXKX010000244.1 GCA_913055965.1 uncultured Roseovarius sp. | reverse complement strand
GAGCAGGATCACGTCCGGGGCGAGCGCGGCCACGCGGTCGATGATCTCCTGCCCGCAGGAGAGCGCGGCGATCACCTCGACATCGTCGTATCCCTCGAGGATCGACTGGAGCCCCTCGGCGACCATCGGGTGGTCGTCGACGATGACGACGCGGATCGGAGCATGGGTCATGCGGTTGCCTTCCTGGTTTCGGCGGCCCTCGGCGAGGGGCCTTGCGGGGTGAGAAGGTGGCTGAGCGGCACCGTGGCCTCGATCTCGGTGCCCTCGGGCGACGAGCGGATCGAGAACCGTCCGTCGATCTGCTCCACGCGCTCCTGCATGTTGCGCAGGCCAAGCCCGCCGCCCGCACCGGTGCTGGCCGCGTCGATGCCGCAGCCATTGTCGGAGATGCGCAGCGTGCCGCCGCTGGCATGGCCGCGCAGGTCAATGCGGACGCGGGTTGCCCCGGAATGGCGCTCGATATTGGTGAGCGCCTCCTGCGCGATGCGGTAGAGCGCGATCTTGGCTTCCTCGTCGAGCCGGTTGCGGAACACCACGGTGGTGAACTCGGTGGCGATGCCGGTGCGGCGGTCGAAATCCTCCGACAGCGCCTTGAGCGCGGGGCCGAGGCCGAGATCGTCGAGCGCGCCGGGGCGCAGGTCGCGGCTGATGCGGCGCACCTCTTGGATGGCGGTGGAGAGATGCGCGGCACCGCGTTCGAGCGTGTCCTCGGCGCGCACATCGCCCGCCGCCAGCCGCCGCCGGGCGGTTTCCAGCGCGTAGCGCACGCCCACGAGAATCTGGCTGATGCCGTCGTGCAGTTCGCGCGCGACGCGCCCGCGTTCCTCTTCCTGCGCGTCGAACACCCGCTGCGTCAGCCGCTTGAGCTTGGCATCGGCGAGGCGGCGCTCGCGGATGGTGATGAAAAGCCCGGTGAAGAAGACGAAGACCAGCGCGAGGAGCGTCGCGCCGCCGATGAACAGGAAGGTGCGCCGCACCCGCGTCTCGACCTGCTGGCGCGAGGCGGCGACCGCGGCGGTCACGTCGTCGATGAAGACGCCGGTTCCGATGGCCCAGCGCCAGTCCTGCAGGCCGATCACGTAGGCCACCATCTGCGAGCGCTCGCCGGTCGAGGGCCGGGGCCAGAGAAAGCCGTGATAGCCTCCGCCCGAGCGCGCCAGCCGGATCAGTTCGTCGGTGACGGGCACGCCGGAGGCATCCTCGAGCCCGCTCCAGTTGCGGCCGATCAACTCGGTGCGGCGCGGGCTGACGAGGTTGGTGCCGTCGTAGTCGAACACGAAGAAATACCCGTCCTGACCGTAGAGCATGGCGGCGAGGATCTGGCTGACCTGTTCCATCGCCGCCGCGTCGTCGGGCGCGGCGCGGCCATAGGTGTTGACGAAGGCGGTGCGGGCGATGGAGATGTAATTCTTGAGTTCCGCGCGCTTGGCCGCGATGAGCTGCGCCTCGAGCGTCGCGATCTCCTGCTCGGCCATCTGCCGCGATTGCAGCGTCACCACGACAGACAGCACCACCGCGGTCAGGATCAGCGGCAGGGTGGCGATCAGAAAGAGCTTTTGCCCGTAGTTGAGGCGCAGGCGGGAGGTGAGCTGTCTCATGGTTCAGCGATACGGCGAAACCCGCGCGATATCCAGTATTTCGCGCCTCACCGATCGGGCGTGTCCCAGTCGGCGGGCGGCACCTTGCGCCGCCGCAGCCGCAGCGCGAGGCCAAGCGCCACGCCGGTTCCGATGGCCACGGTGAGATCCGCCAGCACCGTCAGGACGAGGGTCAGCAGCAGGAGCGCCAGATCGGCGCGGGGCAGGGCCATGTAGCCGCGCCATTTCTGCGGCTCGGCCATGTTCCAGGCGGTGACGATCAAGAGCCCCGCCAGCGCGGGCATCGCCAGGTAGCCCGCGAGCGGGGCCGCGAGCAGCATCACGATCAGGATGGTGAGCGCATGGACCATGCCCGCCACGGGGGTTAGCCCGCCTGCGCGCACGTTGGTGGCGGTGCGCGCGATGGCCCCGGTTGCGGGCAGCCCGCCGAAGAGCGCCGCGCCGATATTGGCCGCCCCGCCCGCGATCACCTCGGCATTGGGGCGGTATCTGCCGCCGATCATCCGGTCGGCCACCGAGGCCGACAAGAGCGATTCCACGCCCGCGAGGAAGGCGATCACGAGGGCGGAGGGCAGAAGTTCGGTGATGCGCGCAAGGCTCAGATCGGGCAGCGCGGGCATGGGCAGGGTGGCGGGCAGCGCGCCATAGCGCGCGCCGAGCGTGTCCACCGGCAGATGCCACAGGGCCACCGCCGCCGAGGCCGCACCGACCGCCACGATGAGGCCGGGATAGCGCGGGGCCGCGCGGCGCAGGCCGACGATCAGCGCCATGGTGCCGAGGCCGATCATCAGGGCCGGGGCGCTCAGCGTGTCGCGCGCCTGCCAGAGCACGGCGACCTTGTCGAGGAACTCGCCCGGCAGGTCCTCTGTGGACAGGCCGAAGAGGTCGCGGATCTGGCTGGTGGCGATGATGATCGCGATGCCGATGGTGAAGCCATGGATCACCGGCTCCGGGATATGGCGCACGAGGCTGCCTGCGCGCAGCGCGCCCGCGATCAGCAGGATCGCCCCCGCCATCAGCGTGGCGAGGATCAGCCCGTCAGGACCGTGCTCGGCGATGACGCCGTAGACCACGACGATGAACGCCCCTGTCGGCCCGCCGATCTGCACCCGGCTGCCGCCGAGTGCTGATATGAGGAAGCCGCCGACGATCGCGGTGGTCAGCCCGGTGGCGGGGTCCGCGCCCGAGGCGATGGCGATGGCGATGCTGAGCGGCAGGGCGACCATCGCCACGGTGATCCCTGCCAGAACATCGGCGCGCAGCATCGCGGCGGTATAGCCGGGCAGGGTGCTGAGGATCTTGGGCTTCATGCGCGTGTTGAACACCCGCGATGCGCCCTGATCAAGCGCCAATCCGGTGGTTCCGGATGCCGCCCGCGAAGATGTTACCGGGAAAATCGGCTTTCTACGCAGAACTAGGTATTCTCAGACGCTGTGGCACTGGCTAAGGTCTGCGCACTTCAACGATCCGCGGCACGTTCCGGAAACAAGGGGGCGGCCGCACCACGCAACCGGGAGGATACAAGATGGATCGTCGTTCGTTTCTGAGAAATACCGCGCTGGGTGGCGGGGCCGCCGCCGCCTCGACGCTCGCGGCACCCGCGATCGCGCAGGGCAACCGCACGCTGACCATGGTCACGACCTGGGGCCGCGGTCTCGCGGGCGTGTTCGACGCGGCGCAGCGCGTGGCCGACAACATCAACGGCATGACCGATGGCAGCCTCACCGTGGACGTCAAGGGCGCGGGCGAGCTTGTCGGCGCGTTCGAGGTGTTCGACGCGGTGACCGCCGGTCAGGCCGACATGTATCACGGGGCCGACTACTATTTCGTCGGTCAGCACCCGGCCTACGCGTTCTTTACCTCGGTGCCCTTCGGCATGACCGCGCAGGAACTGGTGAACTGGTACTATCACGGCGACGGCGCGGCCTTCCATGACGAGCTGGGCCAGATTTTCGGGCTGAAGTCCTTCCTCGCGGGCAATACCGGCGCGCAGGCGGGCGGCTGGTTCGCCAAGGAAATCGCCGGGCCCGAGGATTTCAACGGCCTCAAGTTCCGCATGCCCGGCCTTGGCGGCAAGGCGCTGGGCAAGCTGGGCGCGAGCGTCCAGAACCTGCCCGGTTCGGAAGTGTATCAGGCGCTGGCATCGGGGGCCATCGACGGCACCGAATGGATCGGGCCGTGGGCCGACGAGAAGGCAGGCTTCCAGGAGATCACCAAGATCTACTACACCGCCGGTTTCCACGAGCCGGGCGCGGGCCTGTCCATCGGCATGAACCGCGAGGTGTTCGAGAGCCTGAGCGCGCAGCAGCAGAAGATGGTGGAGATCGCCTGTGCCGAGGCGCATCAGTGGAACCTCGCGCAGTTCCTCGCCAACAACTCCGCCGCGCTCCAGCGGCTGCAATCGGCGGGCGTCAAGACCATGGAATTCCCCGAGAGCGTCTGGGATGCCTTCGGCAAGGCCGCCGACGAGACGCATCAGGAGAATATGGGCGACGACATCTACAAGCGCGTCTACGACAGCTACATGGCGTCGATGGCGTCCTCGTCCTCGTGGATCGCGAAATCCGACGGGGCCTATACCGCGCAGCGCGACCGCGTGCTGGGCTGAGGCCCCGCGCGGCACCTGACGGCGCGGGCCCCGGTATGTCCGGGGCCCGCACGCATACCCGGCAGCGGCAGCGGCCCGTGCCAGTGCGCGCGGGCGCGAGGGGGAAGAGATGTTCGACGCAGTGATGTGGTTTGTCCAGAACGTCGCGATGGCCTTCGTCAATTTCGGCTACGCGATCACCCATCCGGGGCTGTGGCTCGACGGGTCCGACAAGCAGGCCATCATGCGGGTGGTCTATTACGGCGGCTCGGTCGAGTTCTTCTTCGTGATGTTCACCGCCTTTCTGGTGCTGACCGGCGTCGGGCTGTGGCGGTCGGGCGTCATGTGGGCCTGCGTGCGCGGGCTCGAGGGCTTTGCCAACACGGTGGGGCGGCTGG
>CAJXKX010000243.1 GCA_913055965.1 uncultured Roseovarius sp. | reverse complement strand
CGGAGATCACGCGGGAAAAGAGGGTGCGGTTCTCGGGCGGGTAGATCTGGTCGATTCCGTGGCCGAGCACCCCCGTGGTCTTGCCGCGCGCCCGGAGTGCGCCTTGGTGAACCGCGGTATCGATACCCCTGGCCATTCCGCTGACGACATTGAACCCCGCGGCCGCGAGATCGTGGCTCAGCATGGAAGCGCATTCACGACCGTAGGGAGTCGGTGACCTGGTCCCGACCACCGCGACCGCCGGCCGGGAGAGTACGTCGAGTTTCCCGGCCGCGAACAGAACTCGAGGTCTGTCCGGCAGCGACCGGAAAGCGGCGGGGTAACGGTCGTCGGCCGGCACCAGGACGGTCGCCCCCATCCCTTCGAGCCGCGCGAGCGCGCGCCGGTCATCCGCCGCATGCGCCTTGAGGATCGCCGCCTCCAGCCGCTTCATTCCGCCGCCCGCGCCATGGCCCGGCGCGCCTCGATCTTGCCCGCCACCCAATCGTGAAAGCAATGCGTGGGGCTGTCCATCACGGGCGAGAACCGCCCGCCGTCGAACCGCGCCGCATGGCGGCCACGCTGCATCCCCTCGACCACGAAAATGTCCTCTTCGAACACCGTCTTCCACAGCTGCGTGTTGCGCATCTTGAGGCCCTCGTCGGCATCGGGCACGGCATAGTAGAGGTGGATATGCTCGACCGTGCGCTCGGGCCCCTTGGGCTCGAGGATGATGGCGAAGGCGTGGTCGCGGTGCACGCCGAGCAGCACGTTGGGATAGGCCGCGATATACTCGGCCTGTTCGTTCCATTTCGCGCCCACATCGGCGAAATCGGGGAATTTCTCGGCATTCTCGTTGGTGATCTGGCGATAGACCAGCGTGCCCTGCCCGGAATATTCGCCCGGCTTCTCGATATTGTAGTGATCCTCCAGCCGCGAATAGCTGTTGAGGCCGGGATGCACCCAGGGCAGATGATAGCTCTCGCAATAGTTCTCGACCGCCAGTTTCCAGTTGGTCTGAACCTCCAGCGTGAAACGGCTGTCATGGCCGCCGTGATAGAGCGGCAGGTCGAACTCGGACCAGCGCGCGATCAGGTCGGCCATCGCCTCCTCGAAGGGTGCGGCATCGCCCGAGACATTGATCCAGACGACATCGCGCCAGACATGGCTGCGCACCTCGTTGAGGCCCAGTTCCTCGCGGCGGATCGCGTCGTGGACGTTGCGGCCCGGCCCGCCGACATGCGGGGTCGAGACGAGGTTGCCCTTGGTCGAATAGCACCACGAATGGTAGGGGCAGCGAATGGCGCCCTCGATGCGGCGCGGCTCTTCGACGAGGATCATGCCGCGATGGCGGCAGATGTTCTCGAACACCCGCACCACCCCTTCCTTGTCACGAATGAGCAGCAGCGGCACGCCGAGGAATTCCAGCGGCTTCGCATCGCCAGGCTCGGGCACGTCTGCGGCCACCGCCAGCCCCGCCCATTGCGAGAACAGCAGCGCCTCGCGCTCTTCGGCGAACACGCCCGCATCGGTGTAATGCGCATTCGGCAGGCCGCGCGCGGCCTCGACGCTCGCGCGCACCTGTCCGAGATCGGTCAGCGGCTGGCTCATCGTGTCTCTCCCGTCATATGTCACGAACGACAGCATAGCCGGGTGCGGGCGGGGCCGGCGCACCCGCTTGCGACCTGAGTTTGCTCAAGGCGACATGCCGGGCCGCCCGTGCCCGCTCACCGCATCTTGCATTTCCCGTGATGCGCCGCCCGTGCCACCGTGGGCGACGGGCGCGGCAGAGCCGGGAGGGGGACATGCTGGGACTGGTCTTGTGGTGCGACGGGGCGGCGCGGCACGCGCTGATCTGGTGCGGCGATCAGGGCGATCTCGCGATCTACGACCGGCACGCCTCGGACGAGGGCCCGCCGATACTCCGGGCGGGCGATCTGGTCCTCGTCGGGCTGGCGCGGCACGGCCCACACACCGGCCCGCGCCGCGCGTGCAGCCTGCGCGTTGTGGCGCGCGCCGCCCGCACGGACCTGCCGCAGCGGCTGCGGCAGGCCGCCCGCGCGGCGCGGGCGGCGGGCTGAGCGTGCTCAGATCCCGCGCGACATCGCCGCGACGCCGGTGCGCGCCATCTCGACCAGCCCGAGAGGGCGCATCAGGTCGGCGAAGGCGTCGATCTTTTCCGGCGCGCCGGTGATCTCGAAGACGAAACTGCGATGCGTGCTGTCCACCGCGTTGGCGCGAAAGATATCCGCCAGCCGCAGCGCCTCGACGCGCTTGTCGCCCTCGCCCTCGACCTTCAGAAGCGCCAGTTCACGCTCGACGCTCGGGCCTTCCACGGTCAGGTCGTGCACCTCGTGGACCGGCACGATCCGGCCAAGCTGCGCCTTGATCTGCTCGATCACCTGCGGCGTGCCGGTGGTGACGATGGTGATGCGGCTGGTGTGGCCGGTATGGTCCACCTCCGCCACGGTCAGGCTGTCGATATTGTAGCCCCGGCCCGAGAAGAGGCCGATCACCCGCGCCAGCACGCCCGGTTCGTTGTCGACGATCACGGCGAGGGTGTGGGTCTCCTGCACGTCCGAGAATTGCGGCCGCAGGTTGTAGGCCGAATGCTTGGACGAGCCTTTCTTGATTTTCAGGGCGGACATTGAAGTATTCCTTGTTCAGGCGATTTGTGTCCCGGAATTTTCAAAGAATTCCGGGACGTTTTCTTTTCAAGAAAACGGGCTCACACCAGCACCGCGCCACCTTCCTTGATGGCGTCCTTGGTGCTTGCCTCGCCCAAGAGCATCTTGTTGTGCGGCTCGCCCGACGGGATCATCGGGAAGCAGTTCTCGTGTTTCTCGACCAGGCAGTCGAAGATCACAGGGCCGTCATAGTCGAGCATTTCCATGATCGCGTCGTCCAGGTCGGCGGGGTCCTTGCAGAGGATACCCTTGGCCCCGAACGCCTCGGCCAGCTTCACGAAATCGGGCAGCGCCTCGGACCACGAGGACGAATAGCGCTCGCCATGCAGCAATTCCTGCCATTGCCGCACCATGCCGAGCCGCTCGTTGTTGAGGATGAACTGCTTGACCGGCAGGCGATACTGCACCGCCGTGCCCATCTCCTGCATGTTCATCAGCCACGACGCCTCACCCGCCACGTTGATCACCAGCGCGTCCGGATGCGCGATCTGCACGCCGATCGACGCCGGAAAGCCATAGCCCATGGTGCCCAGCCCCCCGGAGGTCATCCAGCGGTTGGGGTCCTCGAAGCCCATGTATTGCGCCGCCCACATCTGGTGCTGGCCCACCTCGGTGCAGACATAGCGGTCATGCCCGCGGGTCAGCGCCTCGAGCCGCGCCAGCGCGTGCTGCGGCTTGATCGTCGGGCCCTGCTGCTTGAACTTCAGGCAGTCCACGCGGCGCCATTCCTCGATCCGGGCCCACCATTTGGCCAGCCCTTCGCCATTCACCTTGCGCCCGCGCGCCTTCCAGACCTTGAGCACGTCCTCGAGCACATGGGCGATGTCGCCGACGATGGGGATATCGGTCTTGATCACCTTGTTGATCGACGACGGATCGATGTCGATATGCGCCTTGATGCTGTCGGGGCTGAACGCATCCAGCCGCCCGGTGATCCGGTCGTCGAAGCGCGCGCCGATATTGATCATCAGGTCGCAGCCATGCATCGCCATGTTGGCCTCGTAGAGGCCGTGCATCCCCAGCATCCCCAGCCAGTGCTTGCCCGAGGCGGGGTAGGCCCCGAGGCCCATCAGCGTCGAGGTGATAGGGATGCCCGTCGCCTCGACCAGTTCGCGCAACAGCTGGCTCGCGGCGGGCCCCGAGTTGATCACGCCGCCGCCGGTGTAGAAGATCGGGCGCTTCGCCTTCTCGATGGCCGCCACCAGATCGGTGATCCCCTCGATATCGCCCTTGACCTGCGGCTGGTAGTGATGCGTGCGCGCCTGTCGCGGCCCGACATAGTCGGCGGAGGCGAACTGCACGTCCTTGGGGATGTCGATCAGCACCGGGCCGGGGCGGCCCGAGGTTGCGACATGAAACGCCTGGTGGATCGTGTCCGACAGGTTCCTGGTGTCCGAGACCAGCCAGTTATGCTTGGTGCAGGGCCGCGTGATCCCCACCGTGTCGGCCTCCTGAAAGGCGTCGTTGCCGATCATGAAGGTGGGCACCTGGCCGGTCAGCACGACCAGCGGGATGGAATCCATCAGCGCATCGGTGAGGCCGGTGACGGCATTCGTGGCCCCCGGTCCGGACGTCACCAGCACGACGCCCGGCTTGCCGGTCGAGCGCGCATAGCCCTCGGCGGCATGCACCGCGCCCTGCTCGTGGCGCACCAGGATGTGGCGGATGTCGTTCTGCTGGAAAATCTCGTCATAGATCGGCAGCACGGCCCCGCCGGGATAGCCGAACACGACATCCACGCCCTGATCCCTGAGGGCCTGGACCACCATTTTCGCTCCGGTCATCTGACGTGTCATCTGCTTCGTGCTCCGTGTCTGACGTCATTTCGCTGCCGCATAAAAAAGCCCCCGGGTCGCATCGCGGGGGCGCATGGGGTACCGGAAGGGTCTCCGTTACCGGCCCATGCGCCTCGATCCTACAATGTCCACA
>CAJXKX010000242.1 GCA_913055965.1 uncultured Roseovarius sp. | reverse complement strand
GCATCGTGGCCTGCGCGGCGCTGCCGCTGCTGGGCGAAGGCCGGGTGCTGACGATGAATTCCGACGCGATCTGGCGCGGACCCAACCCGCTGTCGCATATCGCCCCGCTCTGGGACGGCGCGCGCATGGGGGCGCTGCTGCTGTGCCTGCCGCCCGACCGCGCGCTTGGCCACAGCGGGCCGGGCGATTTCACGCCTCTGCCCGATGGCCGCCTCGCGCGCGGGCCGGGCCTCGTTTTCTCCGGCGTGCAGGTGATCGATCCGGCTTGCCTCGGGGGGATCCCCGACCGCGTCTTCTCGCTCAACCGCGCGTGGGACAGGCTCGCCGCCGAGGGGCGGCTCTTCGGCGCGGTCTATCCCGGCCACTGGTGCGACGTGGGCCATCCCGAGGGGATCGCCCTGGCCGAGGATATGCTTGAGTTTGGCCATGTTCGAGACTGATCCCGCCCCCCGCCTCTACGGCCTCGCGCCGGGCGTCGATTTCCCCCGCGCCCTTGTCGAGGGCCTGCGCGCGCGACTGGGCGACGCACCGCCCGAGGCGCTGGCGCGGGTGCAGATCATCGTCAACACCCGCCGCATGGCCCGCCGCCTGCGCGACATTTTCGATGAGGGGCCGCCCGCCCTGCTGCCGCGCCTCAGCCTTGTCACCGACCTCGGCGAAAGCTGGCAGGCGGGCCGCCTGCCACCCGCCGCCCCGCGCCTGCGGCGGCAGCTGGAACTGGCGCAGCTCGTCGCGGCGCTGCTCGACCGCGCCCCCGACATCGCGCCGCGCAGCGCGGTCTTCGGCCTTGCCGACAGTCTCGCCGCCCTCATCGACGAAATGCACGGCGAGGGGGTTGCCCCCGACACCATCGCCGCGCTCGACATCACGGACCAATCCGGGCACTGGGCGCGGATCAAGCGCTTCCTCGAAATCCTCCGCCCGCTCTTCGACGCCGACGCCGCCGCACCCGATCCCGAGGCCCGCCAACGCCGCGTGATCGAGGCGCTGACCGCCGCCTGGGTCACGCATCCGCCCGGCCACCCCGTGATCGTCGCGGGCTCGACCGGCTCGCGCGGGGCCACGCATCTGCTGATGCAGGCGGTGGCGCGGCTGCCGCAGGGGGCGGTGGTGCTGCCGGGCTTCGATTTCGACGCGCCCGCCCACGCCTGGGACGCGCTGGCCGATCCGCTGACCGCCGAGGACCATCCGCAATACCGCTTCGCGCGCCTCGCGCAGGCTGCGGGCGTCGCCCCCGGCGCGATCCGCCCCTGGCAAGACGCCCCGCCGCCCTGCCCGGCGCGCAACCGGCTGGTATCGCTGGCGCTGCGCCCCGCGCCGGTGACGGATCAATGGCTGCGCGATGGCCCCGCGCTGCGCGACATCCCCGGTGCCACGGCCGATATCACCCTGCTCGAGGCCCCCGACACCCGCAGCGAGGCGCTGGCCATCGCCCTGCGCCTGCGCGCCGCGGCAGAGGAAGGGACCACCGCCGCCCTCATCACCCCCGACCGCAACCTGACACGGCAGGTCACCGCCGCGCTCGACCGCTGGCGCATCCTGCCCGATGACAGCGCCGGTCAGCCGCTGCACCTCTCGCCGCCGGGGCGCTTCCTGCGGCACGCCGCCGATCTCTTCGCCGACCGCACCGGCGCCGACGCGCTGCTTGCCCTGCTCAAGCATCCGCTCACGCATAGCGGCGCGGGGCGCGGCACCCACCTGCGCCTGACCGGCCTGCTGGAGCATCACCTGCGCCGCCACGGCCCGCCCTATCCCGAGGCAGAGTCGCTGCGCGCCTGGGCCGCCGCCCGGCAGGAGGACGAGCCCGCCATCGCCGCCTGGATCGACTGGCTCTGCACCTGCCTCATCGGGCGCGACCGCCGCGGCCCCGATCCTCTGGCCACCCTCGTCACCGCCCACCGCGCGCTGACCGAGCGCATCGCGCGCGGGGCACAGGCGCCGGAGGGCGCGGGCACGCTCTGGGACAAGGCCGCGGGCGAGGAAGCCCGCAAGGCGATGGACGAACTGGCCGCGGAGGCGGACGCAGGCGGCGAAGGCGGAACGCCGCCCGGGTCCGAGGACGCCGAGGCGCCGGGCGAAGGGCGTGCCGGCGTGCCCGAAGCCCCCGACGAGGACGGGAGCGGCGCCGCGCAGGGCGAGGGCCAGGCGCCCGAGGAAGCCGGGCTGACCGAGGGCGAGGACGGGTCCGGAGGCGCGGGCGCCGGATCGGGCGCCGACGAGCGCGCAGGACCGTCCAGCGGGTCGGACGGAGCGGGGGTCTCCCCCAGCGCCGACGCGGACGCCGAACCGCTGCCGGGCGAGCCGGGCGGTCCCGCTCGCCGCCTGCCGGGCGAGCGCGACGGCGGCCCCGTGCCCGTGGTCGGCAGCGTGCGCGGCTCGGGAACGGCGCCGGACGCACTGCCCGAAGGGCGCGCGGCCACGCCGAGCGAGGCGCGCAGCGCCGAGCGGGCGGCCGAGGAGCAGGGCCTCCCCGGTGCCTACCGCGAGATCATCCGCCGGTACTTCCGCTGAGGGCCAGGGCCCGCAGCTGCTCCGCCGTCCGCGGCGCGAGGTCCGCGATGCTGCGCTCGACCGCCGACGCGACCAGCGGATCCTCGTCCAGGGGAGGCAGGACGCCTCCGGGGAGATGACGCTCGGCGACGATCCGGGGACCGGCCAGGCGGCCCAGCTCGCGCGCGTCGTCCGCGGCGACGAGGAGGACGTCGAGCTGGAGCACCAGCCGTTCGCGCGGCGCTCCGTCGGGGTCGAGCACTTCGCGCGACAGCGAGGCCGGGCGGACGATGACGGCGACGTCGGCGCTGCTGGTTCGGGCGATGCGAGCGGCGCCGGCGACGACCTGCGAGCCGACCAAGCCGCTGCGCACTTCCAGGAAGCGCATGCGGGCGGCGGACGCCAGATCGTGCCCGCTGTCCAACGAACGCAGCGCCCGATCGAGCTCGGCGGCCGCACCTGGTGCGGGCCGGTCGGCCGGCGCTCCGATCACGGCCGCGTCGGGGCGCGCGTCCTCCAGTGCGGCCGGGAGGCAGCCTGCGACGAGAGGCGCGAGCGCGAAGGCGAGGAGGAGCGCCACGCGCCGGAGGGTCGGGGCGTACGGGGCCAGCGAAGCGGAACGTTCCATGCCCCCATGGTGACGCATCGGGACGCGCAGCGGATGACGCCTCCCGCCGGCGCCTTCAGCGTTCGTTCATTCCGCGTCCGTCGGCACTCACGTCCCGGTTCCGTCGTCGAGGAGCGCCGCCGGATCGCTCGAGACGACCTCCACCTCGACCTCCCCGGAGCTCACGTCGGCCAGGCGCCGCCGCAGGTCCTCGAGGTCGCTCGCCAACGCGACGAAGGGAAGCACCGCGCCGTCGGCGCCGAAGGTGGCGTCCCCCTTGCGCGCCCCCGGCCAGTCGTCCAGCAGGCGGTGCACGACGTCCAAGCGGGCGTAGGGCAGGCGCGCTACGGCCCGGACTCGGTCGGGCACGAAGCGCTCGCCGGCGTCGTCCAGCGCCTTGGCGACCGTCCCGCCGTAGGCGCGAACGAGGCCTCCGGCCCCGAGCTTGGTGCCGCCGAACCAGCGCACGCACACCACGGCGACGTGATCCAGCTCGCGCTTGAGCAGCACCTCCAGCATCGGGCGCCCGGCGGTCCCGCCCGGCTCGCCGTCGTCGTTGGCGGCCAACGCCGAGCCGACGCGCCAGGCGCTGCAGTGATGGTGCGCGTCGGGGAACTCCGCGCGCGCATCCGCAAGCAGGCGCTCGGCGGCCGCGACGTCGGCGACCGAAGCGACCCGCGCCAGGAAGCGCGAGCCTTTGATCGTCTCGACGTGGTCGGTCGGGCGTGCGACGGTCGTATGCGCCACGCGCGGACGGTACCACCGGTGCGGGACCGGCTCCGCGGCCGTGCTAGGCTCTGCGCATGCTCGTTTCGCGCCTGGCCACGCTGCGATGTTCCCGCGTCCGCGCGACCTGACGCTCGTCCGACCCTGCCTGTTCTCCGTGAATCCGGCCGGTGCCGCGCGCCGGCGCGACGAGGTGCTCCGTGGCCCTGACCCTGTACGACACCAAGACCCGTAGCGATCGACCGTTCGACCCGGTGACCCCCGGGCATGCCGGCCTGTACTTCTGCGGCCCCACCGTCTACTCCGATCCTCACCTCGGCCACGCTCGCGGACCGATCGTCTTCGACGTGCTCCGGCGCTGGCTCGAGCACGAGGGCTTCGAGGTGCGGCTCGTGAGCAACATCACCGACGTCGGGCATCTCACCGACGACGCCGACGACGGCGAGCCGATGGAGGTGGCCGAGAAGTACTTCTGGGCCTACTTCGACGCGATGGCGCGGCTGAACGTCCGCCGACCGAGCATCGTGCCCCGCGCGACCGGGCACGTGCCGGAGCAGATCGCGTTGGTGCACGAGCTTCTCGACGCCGGACTCGCCTACGAGCGCGGCGGAAGCGTCTACTTCGACGTGTCGGCTTGGGAGGACTACGGCGAGCTGTCCGGTCGCGACCCGGACGAGCTGCTCGAGGGCACGCGCGTCGAGGTGCGCGGCGACAAGGACGACCCGCGCGACTTCGCGCTCTGGAAGCACGCCGAGCCGGGGCACCTGATGCGCTGGGATTCGCCCTGGGGCGAGGGCTTCCCCGGCTGGGACCTGGAG
>CAJXKX010000241.1 GCA_913055965.1 uncultured Roseovarius sp. | reverse complement strand
TGGACGAGCCGCGCAGCCCCAGCCCCGCGGGTGTCACCGGAAAGCCGCGCGCGATGGTGACGCGGCCCATCTGCGGGGCCAGTTCCGCCACGAGGTCTGCAACCGGGCGGTCGCGGTCCTCCCACGGGGCGAGGCGGAACACGACGAACGAGCGCCACGCCCGCCCGCCCCATCCGGTAAAGGTGAAGACCGTGGCGATCTCGCCCGACTCGACATGCGGCACCAGCAGCGCCTCGACCTGCCGCGCCGCCGCGTCGGAATGCGCGACCGTCGAGCCCTGCGGCGCGGTGAGCGGCACGAAGCCCACGCCGCGATCCTCGCGCGGCGCAAGCTCGCGCGGCAACTCGTTGTAGAACAGCCCGGCCCCGGCGGTGATCGCCACCGCCACGGCCAGCACGACGATGGGCATGGCGATGACCCGGGCGAGGATCGCGCGATAGACGCGATGGATCAGCGGCGGGCGGCGGGGCGCGCCGGTCGCCGCGGGGGCTGTCCCGGCGGCGGCGGCAGTCCGCGCCCGCCGTGCGCTCAGGACGCGCGAGGCCAGCGCCGGGCAGGCCGTGAGCGCGACGAAGGTCGAGATCGCCACCGTGCCCGCCAGCACCCAGCCGAATTCCACGAAGAGCCGCCCCACCTGTCCGGGCATGAACGACAGCGGCACGAAAACCGCGATCAGCGTGAGCGAGGTGGCGAGCACCGCGAAGGTCACCTGCCGCGCGCCGTTGAGGCTTGCTGCGAGCGGGCTTTCGCCCTCCTCGATGCGGCGCTGGATGTTTTCCAGCACCACGATCGCGTCATCCACCACCAGCCCGATCGCCAGCAGCAGCGCCAGGAGCGTCAGCGTGTTGAGCGAGAACCCCCACAGCCCGATCAGCAGGAACGTGCCGATCAGCGACACCGGAATGGTGATCGCCGGGATGAGCGTGGCGCGGCCCGAGCGCAGGAACACGAGGATCACCGCGATCACCAGCACCAGCGAAATGCCGAGCGCGGTCACGACCTCGCGGATCGACGCGCCGACGAAGAGCGCGTCGTCCGAGCCCACGATGATCCGCATTCCCGCGGGCAGGGTCGGCTCCATCGCCTTGATCTCGGCCCGCACCGCGTTCGAGATGGCCAGCGTGTTGGACTGGCTCTGGCGCAGGATCCACATGCCCACCGCGTCGGTGCCGTTGGTGCGCACCACGGTGGAATCGTCGGCGACGCCCGGCTCGACCCGGGCCACGTCGCGCAGCCGCACCGGGTAGCCCGCGACCCGGTCGATCACCACGTCGCGAAAATCCTCGATGCTGGCGAGGCGGCTGTTGAGCCGCACCGTGAGCTGCCGGTTGAACGATTCCACGTCGCCCGCGGGCAACTCGATATTGGCGCGGCGCAGCGCCGCCTCGACATCGGCCACGGTGAGGTTGCGCGCCGCGAGCGCCCGCCGGTCGAGCCAGATGCGCACCGCGAAGGGGCGGTCGCCCGCGATATCGACGCTGGCCACACCCGCCACGGTGGCCAGCCGGTCGGCGATGAATCGGTCGATGTAATCGGTGATCTCGGCGGTGGTCATCCGGTCCGAGGTGATGGCAAGCCGCATCACCGGGTCGGCATCGGCGTCGCTCTTGACGACCTGCGGCTCGTCGGCCTCTTCGGGCAGGTCGCCGCGCACCCGGCCCACCGCGTCGCGCACGTCATTGGCGGCGACGTCGATGTCGATGCCGGTCTCGAACTCGATGGTCACCTGCGAGCGTCCCTGGCGGCTCTCCGAGGTGATGGTGCGGATACCCGCGATGGCCGCGACCGCGCCCTCCACCGTCTCGGTGATGTCGGTGTCGATCACCTCGGGCGCGGCGCCGCGATAGGTGGTGGTGACCGTGACCACCGAATTGTCCACATCGGGCAGTTCGCGCACCGGCAGGTCGCGCAGCGCGGCAATGCCGAAGATGATGATCAGCAGGCTCGCCACAGCGGCGAGAACCGGACGGCGCACGGCGATGTCGGACAGCGTCATGTCGGTGCCCCGCTGCGGTCGGGCGCGCCCTCGGCGGTTGCGTCGCGGTCGGTCTCGAGCACCGAAAGCGGCGCGCCGTCGCGCACCCGGCCCAGCCCGCGCACCACGACGGCCTCGCCGGTGCCCAACCCCGAGGTGATCGCGATCACCCCGTCACGGCGCTGCCCGGTCTCGACCGCGCGCCGCCGGGCGACCCCGTCCTCGGCCACGAAGACATAGGTTTCCGCCGCCTGGAACACGATCGCCTCCTCGGGCACGACGATGCGCTCGAATTCCTCGAGCACCAGCGTCAGCGACAGGAACATGCCCGCGGGCAGCGTGCTGTCGGGGTTGGGGATGAGCGCGCGGGCGAGGAAGGCGCGGCTGACCGGGTCGATGCGGCTGTCCACCTCGGAGATCGTGCCGCCGAAGCTGCGGTCGGGAAAGGCCGCGGCGCGGGCGGTGACGCGCTGTCCGCGCGTCACTTGCGCAAAGACGGTCTCGGGCAGGCCGAACTCGACCTCGACCGCGCTCAGGTCGTCGAGCCGCGCCAGCACCTGCCCCTCGGTCACGCGCGCGCCCACATCGTAGGAGGTGAGCCCGACGACCCCGTCGAAGGGCGCGACGATCACCCGGTCGTCGAGCCGGCGGCGCGCACGCTCGACCCGGGCCTCGGCCTCGGCCACGCGCGCAACCGCCTCCTCGACCGCCGCGACCGAAACGGCATTGGTCTCGCGCAGGGCGCGCAGCCGGGCGAGCGTGCTCGACTGTTCGCGATACACCGCCTCGGCCTCGGTGAGGTCGGCGCGCTGGATCGCGTCTTCGAGCCGCGCCAGCACCTCGCCCTGCACGACCCGGCTGCCCGGCGCGATGTCGAGCGACACGAGCCGCCCGTCGGCCTCGGGGACGATGTCGATCGAGCGCCGGGCGCGCGTGGTGCCGACCGCCTCGACGGTGCGTTGCATGATCCGGGTCCCTGCGGTGGCAAGCTCGACCGTGACCGGGCGCGGGCCGCCGCCGACCTGCGCCGCGTCGCCATCCGCTCCGAGGGTCGATTGCCAGTAGCCATAGCCGCCATAGGCGAGCCCGCCCAGCACCGCGAGCACGATGAGTTGCTTGAAGATGGACATGCGTCGCGCGCTCCCCCGGGGTCCGACACCGCCTGACGGCCCCTTGAATAAACCTACACCGCGCAGGGCGAAAGGCAACTCCGCGTGAGCGGCGCGCCCCCGATGCCCGCTCTCAGGCGTCCTCCTTGCCCGCGCGTACGAGCGCCGCGCGGGTGCGCTGCCACAGCCCCCCAAGCCCCTCGCAAAGAGCGCGCGCCTGCGCCGCCTCCCCGGCATCGAGCGCCGCTTCGATCCGGGCCAGCCGCTCCTGCAGCGCTCTGGCCCCGCAGGCCCCGGCGCTGCCTGCGAGCCTGTGGACATGGTGGCGCAGATCGGCGGGCGCGGCGCTCGGGGGCCTGTCGAGCATGTCGAGCAGTGCCCCGGCCTCGCGCTCGAGCGCGGCAAGAGTCGCGGCAAGGCGCGGTGCGGGCAGGACGGCGCGCATCTGCGCGACATGCGCGGCATCCACCAGATCGCGGACCTGCGGCCCCCCGGCCACGAGCGCGCGCAGCGCCGCGCGCGACAGCGGCTTGACCTCGATCGCATCGACCCCGGCCTCGGTCAGCCGTGCGACCGTGCCCGCGCCGTCATAGGCGGTGAGCGCGACGATCCGCGTGCCGGCGTTGGGCCCGTCGCCCGCGCGGATGCGCCGCGTCGCCTCGATCCCGTCGAGCCGGGGCATATCGACATCCATCAGGATCAGGTCGAACGGCGCATCGCGGGCGGCGCGCACCCCCTCGAGCCCGTCCTCGGCCAGCGTGACCGCGTGGCCGTCGCGCTCCAGCAGGGCCTCGGTCACGGTGCGGCTTGCGGGCGTGTCCTCGACCAGCAGCACGCGGAGCGGGGCGGGCAGGGGGGCGGCCCCGGTCGCGGGGCCGGGCGCGGCGGCGGCGGCCGCAGGCGGCAGCGGCACCCGCACGGTGAAGGTGCTGCCCGCGCCCGGGCGGCTCTCGAGGCCGATCCGCCCGCCCATCGCGGTGACGATGCGCCGCGCGATCCCGAGGCCAAGCCCGGTTCCCTCGGGCGCGCCCCCCGGCGCGCCCTCCGCCTCTGCGGTGGCGGGCAGGCGGATGAAATCCTCGAAGATCGCCGGTTGCGCGGCCTCGTCGATGCCGATCCCGGTGTCGCGCACCGCGAACACCACCTCGTCCCCCGGACCGGGCCGGGCCGAAAGGGTGATGCTGCCGTCGCGGGTGAACTTGATGGCGTTGGCCACGAGGTTGAGCAGCACCTGCTCCAGCCGCCGCGCATCGCCCTGGCGCAACCCGAGCCGCGGCGCGGGCGGATCGAGCCGCAGCGCGTTGCCCCGCGCCTCGGCGGGGATGGTCTGGCCCGCCACGAGATCGGCCAGCAGCGCGTCGGCATCGAAGGGGGCAGGGCGCAGGACCGGGGCGTCGGCGCGGGGGTCGAGCCCGCCCAGCGCCTCGTCGATATGGGTCCGCAGCGCCTCGCCGCTCAGCCGCATGATGCGCGCATGGCGGCGCTGTTCGTCGTCGAGATCGCTGTCCTCGAGCAGGTCGAGCGCGCCCAGAAGGCCGCTGAGCGGGGTGCGCATCT
>CAJXKX010000240.1 GCA_913055965.1 uncultured Roseovarius sp. | reverse complement strand
CTTTGCCACGCGCAACCCGGCCCATGAATTGCGGGCGGCGGAGGTGATCCGCGCGGTGACGGGGCGACCGGTGAGCCTGTCGCATCACCTGTCGGCAAAGCTCAACGGTCCGAAACGGGCGCTGACCGCGCTGCTCAACGCGCGGCTGATCGGGATGATCGCGCGGCTGATCGAGCGGGCGGAGGCGGTGCTGCACGCGCAGGGCATCGCCGCGCCCTTGATGGTGGTGCGCGGCGACGGCGCGCTCATCTCTGCCGCGCAGGCGCGGGAGCGGCCCATCGAGACGATACTGAGCGGACCGGCGGCGAGCATCGTGGGGGCGCGGTGGCTCACCGGGGCGGAGACCGCGCTGGTCTCGGATATCGGCGGCACGACGACCGACGTGGCGGTGCTGCGCGGCGGGCGGCCCGCGATCGACCCGCAGGGCGCCAAGGTGGGGCCGTGGCGCACGATGGTGGAGGCGGTGGCGATGCGGACCTTCGGTCTGGGTGGCGACAGCGAGGTGCATGTGGCCGAGGGGCTGGAGGGGGGCGTCACGCTTGGGCCGCGGCGGCTGGTGCCGGTGAGCCTGATGGCGGTGGAGGCGCGCGAGGTGGTGCATGCGGCGCTGGAGGATCAGGGCCGCGCCGCCGCGCCGGGCGAGATGGATGCGCGCTTCGTGCGGGCGGTGCCGGGGATCGAGGCGGGGGGCCTGACGGAGCGCGAGGCCATGCTGCTCGCGCGGGTGGGCGGCGAGGTGCGGCCGCTGGGCGCGGTGCTGAAGAGCCGGATGGATCGCGCCGCGCTGGGCCGGCTGGTGCGGCGTGGGCTGGTGCAGGTGGCGGGGGTCACGCCGTCGGACGCGGCCCATGTGCTGGGGCGGCTGTCGGACTGGGACGGCGAGGCGGCGCGCATGGCGCTGGGGCTGGTGGCGCGCAAGCGGGTGGGCTCCGGCAACAGGCTGGCGGAGGGGCCGGAGGCGCTGGCGCGGATGATCGTGGACCGGCTCACGCATCAGACGGCGCTCGCGCTGCTGGAGGTGGCGTTTGCCGAGGAGGAGGCGGAGTTCGGCCTGCCGCCCGACGCGCTGGCGGCGCATGTGCTGATGCAGCGGGGCCTTGGCCCGCACCGGGGGCTGGTGCGGATCGAGAGCGGCTTGAACGTGCCGGTGATCGGGCTGGGCGCGTCGGCGGCGAGTTACTATCCGGCGGTGGGCGCGCGGCTGGGGGCCGAGGTGGTCGTGCCGGGGGATGCGGGCGTGGCCAATGCCATCGGCGCGGTGGTGGGCCGGGTGGTGATCCGGCGCGCGGGCGTGGTGACCGCGCCCGCCGAGGGACGCTACCGCGCGCATCTGGAGGCCGGGCCGCAGGATTTCAGTGAGGCGGAGGCGGCGATGGCGGCGCTGGAGGCGGCGCTGGGTGCCGAGGCGCGCGCGCAGGCCGAGGCGGCGGGGGCCGTCGATGTGCAGGTCGTCGCACGGCGGGAGTTGCGCGAGGCGGAGGCCGAGGGGCGGCGGGTATTCCTGGAGGCCGGGATCGTGGTAGAGGCGGGGGGGCGGCCGCGGGTGGCCGAGGGGTAGGGGGCGCTGCCCCCGTCGCCCGTGCCGGGCGACTCCCCCGGGATATTCGGGGCCAGAAGAAGGAGAGGACGATGTCGGCGGCGGATCGGTTCGATGCGGATATGGGCGCGCGGCTGGAGGGGCTGCGCGAGGAGGGGCTGTATAAATCCGAGCGGGTGATCTCCTCGCGGCAATCCGGCGAGGTGCGGCTCGCCGACGGGCGCGAGGTGGTGAACCTCTGTGCCAACAACTACTTGGGGTTGGCGGATAACGCACAGGTGATCGCGGCGGCGCATGATGCGCTCGACCGCTACGGGTTCGGCATGGCCTCGGTGCGGTTCATCTGCGGCACGCAGCAAGAGCATAAAGAGCTGGAGGCGCGGATCGCGGGGTATCTGGGCAAGGAGGATGCGATCCTCTATGCCGCCGCGTTCGATGCCAATACCGGTTTGTTCGAGACGATCCTGGGCGAAGGGGATGCGATCATCTCGGATGCGCTCAACCATGCGAGCATCATCGACGGGGTGCGGCTGTGCAAGGCGCAGCGCTGGCGCTATGGCAATCGCGACATGGGCGACCTTGAGCGCTGCCTGAAGGAAGCGCAGGGCGCGCGGCATCGGGTAATCGCGACCGATGGCGTGTTCTCGATGGATGGCTACTACGCGCCGCTCGATGAGATATGCGATCTGGCGGACCGCTATGACGCGCTGGTGATGGTGGATGACTGCCACGCGACGGGGTTTGTCGGGGCCACAGGGCGCGGCACGCCCGAGCATTTCGGGGTGATGGACCGGGTGGATATCCTGACCGGCACGCTGGGCAAGGCGCTGGGCGGGGCGTCGGGCGGGTATACGGCGGCGTCGGCGCGCGTGGTGGACTGGCTGCGGCAACGCTCGCGGCCCTATCTGTTTTCCAACACGCTGGCACCGGTGATTGCGGGGGCGTCGCTCAAGGTGTTCGACATGCTGGAGGATGGCGCGGAGCGGCGCGCGCGGCTTTGGGAGAATGCGGCGTATTTCCGCGAGCGGATGGGCGCGCTCGGGTTCGAGTTGTTGCCGGGGGAACATGCGATCATCCCGGTGATGCTGCGCGACCCGAAGCTGGCGCAGGAGATGGCGGCCAAGCTGAACGCGCGCGGCGTTTATGTCACCGCGTTTTCGTTCCCGGTGGTGCCCAAGGGGCAGGACCGCATCCGCACGCAGATGAGTGCCGCGCTGAGCCGCGACATGCTGGACCGGGCGATTGACGCGTTCGAGGCCGTGGGGCGGGAGTTGGGAGTGATCTGATGCAGAATGAGATGAAGGCGCTGGTGAAGTCGCGACCCGAGCCGGGGCTGTGGATGGAGCGCGTGCCGGTGCCCGAGGTCGGCCCGGCGGATGTGCTGATCAAGGTGAAGAAATCGGCCATTTGCGGCACCGATGTGCATATCTGGAAATGGGACGAGTTCAGCGCCAAGACGGTGCCGGTGCCGATGGTGGTGGGGCATGAATTCGTGGGCGAGATCGTCGATTGCGGGCCTGCCGCCACGAAATACCGGATCGGGCAGCGGGTGTCGGGCGAGGGGCATATCGTCTGCGGGGCGTGCCGCAATTGCCGCGCGGGGCGCGGGCATCTGTGCCGCAATACCAAGGGGGTGGGCGTGAACCGGCCCGGATCCTTCGCGGAATATCTGTGCATCCCCGAGATGAACGTGGTGCCGATCCCCGAGGACATCCCCGACGAGATCGCGGCGATTTTCGACCCGTTCGGCAATGCGGTGCATACCGCGCTGAGTTTCGATCTGGTGGGGGAGGACGTGCTGGTGACGGGCGCCGGGCCCATCGGCATCATGGGCGCGCTGGTGGCGCAAAAGGTGGGCGCGCGCAAGGTGGTGATCACCGATATCAACCCCTACCGCCTCGATCTGGCGCGGCGGATGGGGGTGCAGCATGTGGTCGATGTGGGCAATCAGCAGCTGCGCGACGTGATGGACGAGATCGGCATGACCGAGGGGTTCGACGTGGGGCTGGAGATGTCGGGGGCCTCGGCGGCGATGCAGCAGATGATCGCGCGGATGAACAATGGCGGCAAGCTGGCGCTGTTGGGCATTGCGCCGACGGAATTCGCGGTGGACTGGAACGCGGTCATTTTCAAGATGCTGCATATCAAGGGCATTTATGGCCGCGAGATGTTCGAGACCTGGTACAAGATGATCGCGCTGGTGCAGTCGGGGCTGGATGTGTCCGGGCTGATCACCCACCGGATCGGGATCGACGATTTCGAGGCCGGGTTCGCGGCCATGATCTCGGGGAATGCGGGCAAGGTGGTGATGGACTGGTGAGCGCCCGAAGGGCCCGCGGCGTGACCGGCGGAACAGGGCCGGAGGCCGGGCCGATGCCCGGCTGTCATGCACGAAACCGGGGCGGGGCCGCGCAAGCCCCGTGCGCCACCGGCCTTCAGATCGCCGCCTTGCGGCTCTCCTCGAGATAGATCTCGCGCAGGCGCGTGGCCACCGGCCCCGGAACCCCGTCACCGAGCGCCACCCCGTCGATCGACACCACCGGCATGACGAAGGCCGAGGCCGAGGTGACGAAGGCCTCGTCGGCGGCCTTCGCCTCGTCCATGGTAAAGGCGCGCTCTTCCACCTTCATCTGCGCCTCGCGGGCAAAGCGCAGCACGGCGGCGCGGGTGATGCCGTGCAGGATATCGTTGCTGAGATGCCGGGTGACGATGGTGTTGCCCCTGACGATGTAGGCGTTGTTCGACGTGCCTTCGGTCACATGCCCGTCCTCGATCATCCAGGCGTCATCGGCGCCCGCCGCCCTGGCCATCATCTTGCCCATCGAGGGGTAGAGCAACTGCACCGTCTTGATGTCGCGCCGCCCCCAGCGCAGATCGTCGATGCCGATCACCTTGATCCCCGCCTTCGCCGCCGGGTTTTCGGCGAGGCCGGGCTTCGATTGGGTGAACAGCACCAGCGTCGGCTCGGTCGTCTCGGCGTCGGGAAAGACGAAATCGCGGTCGCCGTCGCTGCCGCGCGTGACCTGAAGGTAGACCAGCCCGTCGCCGATACCGTTGAGGCGGATCAGTTCGCGGTGGATCGCCAGCAGATCGTCGAAGGCGGCGGG
>CAJXKX010000239.1 GCA_913055965.1 uncultured Roseovarius sp. | reverse complement strand
CCGCCGGATCGTGCTGCCGCTCCTGATGCCCACCACGCTCTTCATCATGGTCAACGCGCTGATCAACTCGGTCAAGCTGATCGACCATCTCTTCATCCTGACCAAGGGCGGGCCGAACGACGCCTCGAAACTGATCCTCTACTACATCTGGGAAATGGCCTTCGCCTTTTTCGACGCGCCGCAGGCGGCGGCGATGACGATCCTGATCCTGCTGGTGCTGGGCGTGGTGGCGGGCGTCAAGTTCACCATCCTCGACAAGCGGACCCATTACCAATGAGCGGCCTTTCGCGACATATCGAGACCTTCGGTGCGCTGCTGCTGGCGGTGATCTGGATCTCGCCGCTGGTCTTTGCCTTCTGGGCGGCGTTCCACACCACCTCGGACGCGGTGAATTTCAACATCGCGGCCCCCTGGACGCTGGAGAATTTCCGCACCGCCTGGGCCGGGGCGCCATGGCTCAAGTATTTCCTCAACACCTTCCTGCTGGTGACCGTCATCCTGATCGGACAATTCATCGTCACCACGCTGGCGGGATTTGCCTTTGCGCAGGTGCGGTTTCCGGGCCGCGATCTGGTGTTCATCCTGGTGCTGATGCAGCTGTTCATCCTGCCCGAGGTGCTGATCGTCGAGAATTACGTGATGGTGTCGCGGCTGGGCCTGTTTGACACCATCCTCGGGGTGGGCATGCCCTACATGGCCTCTGCCTTCGGCATCTTCCTGATGCGGCAGGCGTTCAAGGGCGTGCCGATCGAGTTGCACGAGGCCGCGCGCGTCGAGGGCTGCGGCTGGTTCGGTATCCT
Organism: uncultured Roseovarius sp.; assembly: GCA_913055965.1. Taxonomy (GTDB): domain Bacteria; phylum Pseudomonadota; class Alphaproteobacteria; order Rhodobacterales; family Rhodobacteraceae; genus Roseovarius. The sequence continues at coordinate 3,846 of CAJXKX010000239.1, read as the reverse complement.
GTGGCGGGTCTATGTGCCGCTCGCGCGGCCCACCTACCTCGCCTATGCGCTGGTCTCGGTCTCGACCCATTGGAACAACTTTCTCTGGCCGTTGATCGTCACCAATTCGCCCGACACACGGCCGCTTACCGTGGGGCTGTCGATCTTTGCCGCACCCGAGAACGGCGTCGATATCAGCGTGATCTCGGCCGCGACGATCATGTCGGTGGCCCCGCTGCTGGTCGCATTTCTGGTCTTTCAGCGGCAATTCGTGCAGGCCTTCCTGCGCACCGGGATCAAGTGAGCGTGGCGCGGCTGCTGCATCTCTCGGACCTTCACGCGGTCGCACCGGGGCAACTGGTCTCCGGGCGACTCGATACTGCGCATCTGCTGCACGAGGCCGTCACCACGCTCTGCGCGCGCAAGTCGGCCATCGGCCCCATCGACGCGGTACTGGTGACCGGCGATATCAGCGATGACGGCAGCGCCGAAAGCTACGTCCTCGCCCGGCGGGAACTGGAACGCCTGGGCGCGCGGCTGCTTGTGATCCCCGGCAACCATGACCGGCGGGCGCCGTTTCGCGCCGCGTTCTCCGACCTGCCCGAAATCGCGCCGCACGGCCTGATCGACTGGGTCGCGGATATCGGCGGCACCCGCATCGTCGGGCTCGACACATTGGTCGAGGGGCAGGGCGGGGGCGCGCTGCGCGATGAGAGCCTTTCACATTTGCGCGAGGCGCTGACCGGGGCCGCCGGAGATATGCCTGTCGTCGTGGCGCTGCACCACCCGCCGCTGCGGACGGGCATCCGCTTCATGGATGCGATCGGCCTTGCAAATCCCGACGCGCTGCGGGACGGCCTGGACCGGCATGGCGCACCGGTGCGGGTCTTGGCGGGGCATGTGCATGGTGTGTATCATGGCCTGCTCGGGCGGCATCCGGTCGTGACCGCGCCCGCGTGCTGCAGTGCCTTTGCGTTCGACCGGCGGGCGGATGCACCGGCAGGCTTCATGACCGGGCCCACCGGATGCGGCCTGATCGACACGGCCCCCGGAGGGGTCTGGACTGAACTGCCATTCGCGCATGGTGAAGGTCCGTTCACCTTCTGAAAACGCGCCGAGGCGCGCCGGCATCGGCAAACCCCTTGGAGCCCGATGGAAAGCACACCCGTTCTCTTTGTCGTCAACATCGCCGCCGCCGCCCTGCTGATCTGGGCGGTTCGGCTGGTGCGCACCGGGTTCGAGCGGGCGCTCGGCGCCAAGCTGCGGCTCTGGCTGCGCCGCTCGCTTTCGAACCGCCTCGCGGCGGCGGGGTAGGGGGCCGCGAGGGCACCGCCGATGCAAGGCTCGACCGCGGTGGCGGTGGTGCCGAATTCGCAGCTTGCTGTGGGTATGCATGTTTCCCGTGCCCCCTGCTGCGTTGCTCACCAGGCCAAGGCCGCACCTATCTCGGGAAGCAGGCGGAACAGTCTGACAGGACCCGGCCTTCTGATACCAAGCCGGCGCTCCTGTCCAACCGGGCAGGCCTTCTTGCGGCGCTTCAGCCCGTCGGCATGACGGTGAGGTCCTGCACGTTCGCGCGCTGGGGCTGCTGCAGCGCGAACATCACCGCCGCGGCCACATCCTCTGCCTGCAGCTTGTCCGGCTTGGGCTCGGAGAAGAAGGGCGTGTCCACCATGCCGGGCGCGATGACGGTGCAGCGCCCGCCCCATTCGCGCATCTCCTGCGCCATGTTCCCGCCATAGCCGTGCACGAACCATTTCGATGCCCCGTAGATCGAGCCCGGGATATGCACCTTGCCCGCGACCGACCCGGTCAGCACGAGATGGCCGCGGGTCTTGCGCAGTTCGGGCAGGCTCGCCCTTGCGGTGTAGAGCAGGGCCATGATGTTCAGATCGATCAGCTTGCGCCACTCGTCGGGGTCGCCATTCTCCGTTCCGGGCGTATCCAGTCCCGTGCCCGCATTGGCGAAGGCGGCGTGCAGGCCGCCGAAACGTTCGGACGTGGTCCTGATCGCCGCCTCCTGTGCAGCCAGGTCGGTCGCGTCGCCGGGGATCACGTGACTGGCGGCACCCAGTTCGGCGTGAAGAGCGGCGAGCTTGTCCTCCGACCGGGCCATGAGCCCGACATTCCAGCCCGCGTCCACCGCGGCGCGCGCCGTGGCCGCGCCGATGCCACTGGAGGCGCCGGTGATGAAGAGTGTCTTTCGATCGGTCATGGGATGCTCCTTTTCTGGTCCTGGCCACAGGTATGCCCGGACACGCCATCATCCACCCCGGCCGGTCAAACGCAGGAGCGCGACCCATGCTCCTGACGGCTGCGAGCACTCCGCAGTCTGACATGAGCGCGGCCTGACGCGTCACCCGCCCGGCAGGATGCACCTGAGGCTCGGTGAGCGTGTCACAGGATTCGATGGCGACGTCTTGCGACGTGGACAGCGCGCCGGGCATAGCGCGCGGCCTGAGCGCTCTCAGCGGCTGTGGCGGCGCGGCATCTCTTTCGTCCATCTGACCGAAGGAACGTCGGCACCCGGGTTCCGCTTTCGGAATTGCGCTGCCGGGGATGCTGAACTAGCTGGTGCCCATGCCAGAGCGATCCTTGCCCCCCATCGGTCCGATCCTGATCCTCGACGATATCGAGGACCGGCAGATGCGTCTCTCCGCGCTCTTCATCGCGGCACGGGGTGCGCCCGTTCCGCAGATCGAGCTCCGGCATGGCAACGTCCCGCCTGTCCCGATCGCGGAATACGATGACGCGACCGTCTGGCGCGCGAGATTCGCGCTTCCGGCCGACGGGGCGTCGGACTACCGCTGGAACGGCGAAACCTACGAGGTCGCGGGCGACCTGACCGGCGATCTGCGGCTGGCCTACGTGTCCTGCAACGGCGAGGAAGTCGGGGACATGGAGCGCGAGGGCTCGGAACGGAACGCCATGTGGGAGAGGCTCAGGGGCGAACACCGACACCGACCCTTCGCGCTGATGTTGCACGGCGGCGACCAGCTCTATGCCGATGAGGTGACCGAGGGGCACGCGCTCAGCCATGACTGGCCCGAGCGGATCCCGCGCGATCCGTCGCGCGCGGCGCTGGACGATCTCCGCCATCACCTGCGCGAGAGGTTCCTCGAACGCTACGCCGCCCTTTACGCCGCGCCGCAATTCGCCTGGCTCGCTGCACGGGTTCCGTCGCTCATGCAATGGGACGATCACGACATCTGTGATGGCTGGGGCTCCTTGCGACGGTCACGCACCTATTCCCCGGTCGGGCAGACCCTGTTCGACGTCGCGCGCGAAAGCTTCCTTGTCTTTCAGCAGGCGGCGACCGATGGCGATCTGCCGGCACGTTTCGCCGATCCCGCGGGGCAGCACCTCGGCTGGGCCGTTCATGGCCACGGTCTGCGCATCGTCGCACCTGATCTGCGGTCCGAGCGCACGAGGCGGCAGATCATGGGGCCGGGCGGCTGGGCGATGATGGAGGCCGAGGCGCAACAGGTGATGCCCGGCCATACCCTGTTGATGTCGAGCGTTCCCTTGCTCGGCCCCCGGCTGTCGATCCTCGAAGCGCTCATGGTGCTGATCCCGCGGATGCAGAAATACGAGGACGATCTGCGCGACCAATGGCAGAGCCGAGCGCATCGCGAGGAATGGCGCCGGATGCTGCGACTGGTGCGCGATCTTGCGCAGCATGACGGGCATGACATCACGGCGCTCTCGGGCGAGATCCACCTGGCGACCCGGGCGGTGATGGACCTCGGCGACGGTCTGCACCTGAACCAGCTTGTTGCGTCCGGCATCGCGCACCGTGCACCGCCAAAGGGCTGGGCACGGGTCCTCGGAGCGCTCGCCTCGTTGGGGGAGGATCCTTTGCCGGAC
>CAJXKX010000238.1 GCA_913055965.1 uncultured Roseovarius sp. | reverse complement strand
CAGCGGGCGCGCGGCGGGTGTATCCTGCACCCGGCGCGGCATCGAGAGCGTCGTCAGCCCGTCGCGCGCGGTGCCGATATTCTCGAACAGCGCCGAAAACTCCCACATGATCCAGTGCGACATGTTCCCCAGCCGCAGCGCCAGCGGGATCGCCACCGCCAGCGCGCCAAGGTCGATCCGCCCCTGCAGCCACAGCCACAATCCCAGCCCCGTCACCGCCCCGGTCAGAGCCGAGTTCAACAGGTTCACGGTCATGTCCTGCACCGCCACCAGCCGCATCTGCCGGTGCACCGTCTGCAGAAATCCGTCGAGCCCCTCGCGCGCATGCGCCTCCTCGCGCGCGGCATGGCTGAACAGCTTGACCGTGGCGATATTCGTATAGCTATCGACCACGCGGCCCGTCATGTCGGCGCGCGCATCCGCCTGCGCCTGCGACACCCGCCCCAGCCGCGGCACGATCACCGCCAGCAGCGTGCCATAGGCCAGCGCCCAAAGGGCAAAGGGCGCGGCCAGCCGCAGATCCTGCGCCCCCGCGAGCACCAGCGCGCCCAGGAAATAGGCCAGGATATAGACCGCCACATCCATCAGCTTCATCACCGTCTCGCGCACGGCAAGGGCGGTCTGCATCAGCCGCGTGGCGATGCGCCCGGCGAATTCGTCCTGGAAATAGCCCAGCGATTGTCCCAACAGCCAGCGATGCCCCATCCAGCGGATGCGCTGCGGGAAATTGCCCATCAGGGTCTGGTACATGATCAGCGCGCCGATCACGCTCAGCGCGGGCAGCACCACCAGCAGGAGCACCCCCATGCCGCCCAGCCGCGCCGCTTCCTCGGCCAGGAACCGCTCCGGGCCAAGCTCCGCCATGCGGTTGACCAGCGTGCCGAGATAGCCCATCAGCACGATCTCGACCGCCGCGAACAGCGCCGATATCGCCGCCATCGCGATCAGCCAGGGTGCCAGCGGGCGCGCGTAATGCCACAGAAACGACCAGAACCGCGCCGGCGGCTGCGTCGGGGGATGCGCGGGATAGGGATCGACCCGCGCCTCGAAATACCTGAAAATCCGCGTCATGTCCGGCTCCGAAATGCAAAGGGGGCGCGCAGTGACCCGCACGCCCCCTGTCAGTCAGAGCGGATCAGACGTTACTCGATGATCTTCGACACGACGCCTGCGCCGACGGTGCGGCCGCCTTCGCGGATGGCGAAGCGCAGGCCGTCTTCCATGGCGATGGGCGCGATCAGGTCGACGGTGAATTTCAGGTTGTCACCCGGCATCACCATTTCCGTGCCCTCGGGAAGCTGCACCGTGCCGGTCACGTCCGTCGTGCGGAAGTAGAACTGCGGCCGGTAGTTGGCGAAGAACGGCGTGTGACGGCCACCCTCTTCCTTGGTCAGGATATACGCCTCGGCCTCGAACTTGGTGTGCGGCGTCACCGATTTCGGCTTGCACAGCACCTGCCCGCGCTCCACGCCCTCGCGGTCGATCCCGCGCAGCAGCGCGCCGATATTGTCGCCCGCCTCGCCGCGGTCCAGCAGCTTGCGGAACATCTCGACACCGGTGCAGGTGGTCTTCTTGGTGTCGTGGATGCCGACGATCTCGATCTCGTCGCCCACGTTGATCACGCCCCGCTCGACGCGACCCGTCACCACCGTGCCGCGCCCCGAGATCGAGAACACGTCCTCGATCGGCATCAGGAAGGGCTGGTCCACCGCGCGCTCGGGCGTCGGGATGAACTCGTCGACCGCCGCCATCAGCTCGCGGATCTTGTTCTCGCCGATCTCCGGGTCGCGCCCTTCCATCGCCGCAAGCGCCGAGCCCGCCACGATCGGAATATCGTCGCCGGGGAAGTCGTACGAGCTCAGCAGTTCGCGCACTTCCATCTCGACCAGTTCCAGCAGTTCCTCGTCATCGACCTGGTCGACCTTGTTGAGGAACACCACCAGCGCGGGCACGCCCACCTGGCGCGCCAGCAGGATGTGCTCGCGGGTCTGCGGCATCGGGCCGTCGGCGGCGTTCACAACCAGGATCGCGCCGTCCATCTGCGCCGCACCGGTGATCATGTTCTTCACGTAGTCGGCGTGGCCGGGGCAATCCACGTGCGCGTAGTGGCGCGCGTCGGTCTCGTATTCCACATGCGCCGTCGAGATCGTGATCCCCCGCGCCTTCTCCTCCGGCGCGCCGTCGATCTGGTCATAGGCCCGGAAATCCCCGAAATACTTCGTGATCGCCGCCGTCAGCGTCGTCTTGCCGTGGTCAACATGCCCGATCGTGCCGATGTTCACATGCGGTTTCGAACGGTCAAACTTTTCCTTCGCCATCTCTCAGGGCACCTTGTCAGTTGGGGGGCCGCCGGGCCCGGTTCTTGCTCCGCGCGCCGTTTAGGAGGTTACGGCGGGAAAATCAAGCGGTGCGTGGGGTTTTGCGCGCCATATGCGGACGGTGCGGCAGCGACGTCACTCGGACGCATCCGCCTCGACCAGCGGCCGCCCGGTCAGGATGCTCACCTTCTCCTTGGCGGGCCGTCCGTCATCCTCGAACCAGCCGAGATTGTCGTTCTGCCGGTCCAGCCAGCGCTCGATCAGCTTGGCGCCGTTGCGGCTCAGATGCTCCATCTGCGCCTCCTTGCTCTGGGTGAGGCCAGAGCCGATCACCGTCTTGGGCGACACCGTCTCGAGCACCGTGATCAGTTCGGGCTTGTCGTTGAGCTTGCCGCCCGCCGCGTCGTCCCAGGCGGTGACGTTGAAGATCAGCGCCGATTTCGGCGACGCCACCACCGGCACGCCCGGCACCGCCAGAACGTAGCCCTCGATGCTCACCCCCAGATGATAGAGCTTCGACCCCTCGTAACGGGTGAACCGGTCGGTGATCGCGCGCGTCATCGCGTCGATCCACTCCTGCTCGCTCGCCTCGCGCGAGGCCGGACCCTTCGTCAGGTTCGGGGCCACAACCACGTTGTGCCCCAGCCGGAAATTCCCGAGATAGGCGGGCTCTTCGTCGAGATCGTTGGCATTCGTGCAGGCGGTGATGCCCAGAAGGCCGAGAAGGGCCACGAAACGGCGCATAGGCGGCCTCCGCTTTGACAGACCGCTTCAGGCTTAGCGCAGCGCGGGCCACGGCGCAACGATTTGCCGCCCGCCCCGCGCGGCCCTATATCCCCGACAGCAGCCGGAGGGCCCCGCGATGACCGACACCATCACCACACCCGCCCCGCCCCGCTCGCCCGTGCGCGTGCCGCTGGTGACCGAGCCGCTGGGCGTGCTGGGGTCGCTGCGCGCGGCGCGCGAGAACGTGCTGTCGATCATCCCCGAGATCGCCACGCGGCAGCCGATGGTCTCGGGCCGCACCGGCAAGCGCTGGCACATGGTGATGGACCCCGACGCGGTCCGCCGGATGCTGCTGGAAAACCTCGACAATTACCCCAAGTCGCTGGTCACGAAGAACCTGCTGCGCCCCGCCATAGGCGAGTCGCTCTTCATCGCCGAGGGCGCGCATTGGCGCTGGCAGCGGCGCACCGCCGCGCCCGTCTTCTCGCATCGCAACGTGATGAACCTCGCCCCGGTGATGACGCGGGCGGCAGACCGCAGCGCCGAGCGCATCGCGGCGGCGGGCCCGCGTGCCGTCGATGTGGCCGCCGACATGGTGCGCACCACCTTCGACGTGATCGCCGACGTGACCTTTTCCGGCGATGGCAGCTTCGACGCCGACGCCGTGCACCGCAGCATCGACGCCTATATCGCCGAGGCGGGCAAGATATCGCTCTTCGATATCCTGGGCTTTCCCGACTGGGTGCCGCGTCCGGGGCGGCTGATGGCCGGCGGCGCGGTGGGCGACATGAAGCGCGTGGCCGACGAAGCGGTCGAGGCGCGCCGCGCGCGCGGGCCCGAGGGCGTGCCCGACCTTCTGGACCTGCTGCTCGAGGGCGAGGACCCGGAAACGAAGCGCCGGATGTCCACGCCCGAGCTGCGCGACAACCTGCTCACCTTCATCGTCGCCGGCCACGAGACCACCGCGCTCACGCTCGGCTGGTCGCTCTATCTCTGCGCCTTCGACCAGGAGGTGCAGGACCGCGCCCGCGCCGAGGCGCGCGCCGTGCTGCAGGGCCGCGCCGCCACCGGCGAGGACGTGGCACGCCTGCCGCGCATCCGGCAGATCATCGACGAGGCGCTGCGCCTCTACCCGCCCGCGGGCATGGTGTCGCGCACCGCGATGGCCGCCGATACGCTCTGCGGGCGCGAGGTCCGGCCCGGCGATACGGTGATCATCCCGATCTACGCGCTGCACCGCCACCACATGCTGTGGGATGCGCCCGACAGTTTCCGCCCCGACCGCTTCGCCGACCGCAAGGCGGTGCCGCGCTATGCCTACCTGCCCTTCGGCGACGGTCCGCGCATCTGCATCGGCGCAAGCTTCGCGCTGCAGGAGGCGGTGATCATCCTCGCCACGCTGCTTGCGCGGTTCCGGTTCACCCCGGTGCCGGGGCGCGACCCCGATCCGGTGATGATCCTGACGCTGCGCCCCGAGGGCGGCGTGTGGCTGATGGCCGAGGAGGTGTGAGGGGGGCGGTTCCGGCCTTGAGCGGTCCTTCAGGCCCTGACACCAATGCGCGGAATCGAGGTGCCGAAGGCACCGCCGCGCAGCGCCCGACCGCCCC
>CAJXKX010000237.1 GCA_913055965.1 uncultured Roseovarius sp. | reverse complement strand
CGGTGATCCAGCCTTCGAGGCAGAGCCGCGCGTCCGAGCCCTCGGGCGCCGAGCTGTTCGCCGTGGTGTGGCGCAGGAACTGGAACTCGCGCCCGTTGGGCGCCGTATAGGGCACCACCTCGAAGGTGGCCTCGGCGCGCAGTCCGTGCGGGCAGACCGCCAAACCCTTGACCGCCTCGGGGCGCACGGCGGGGAAGTTCACGTTGTAGAACACGCCGCGCCGGCGGGGCATGGCGAGGACGCGGCGCAGCGTCTCGGTGCCATGGGCGCGCGCTGGGTCCCAAAGGTCGTCGGGCGCGCCTTCCCAGTTGCGGAAGAACTGGCTCATCGAGATCGCGGGGAAGCCGGCCAGCGCCGCCTCCATCGCCGCGCCCACGGTGCCGGAATAGACCGCGTTCTCGGCGGCGTTGTTGCCGCGGTTCACGCCCGAGAGCACGAGGTCGGGGCGGGCGTCCTTCATCACGTCGTGCAGCCCCGCGAGCACGCAATCGGCGGGGCTTCCCTCGGCGGCATAGCGGCGCGGGGCCATCTCGCTGATCATCATGGGCCGCGTGTAGGAGATGCAATGCCCGACGCCCGACTGCTCGAAGGCGGGCGCCACCACCCAGACCTCGCCCGCGTCGCCCGCGAGCGCGGTGGCGATCTCTTCGAGCACGGCGAGACCGGGGGCGTTGATGCCGTCGTCATTGGTGATGAGAATGCGCATGGTGCCTGTTTCCGTTCGCTGCCCCGGGCCTGATGCCTCTCTACCCGTTGCGCCGCTCGGCAACAAGCGGGGGCAGGTCGGGCGGACCGACAGGCCGGTGCGCGTGCGGCGGCGTGCGCGCGCGCCTCGTTCCGCGCGGGGCGAGGCAGGCGAGCGCCCCCGTCAGGCCGTTCCTCGCCGTGTCGTCACACACGTCACCCGGTCCCTCGAAGCGCCGCCAGCAGCCGCGCCGCCTCGTCGCGGGGATGGGCGAGGGCCGCGCGGTCCTCGCCGGGAAAGAAGCGGGCGCGCGTCGCCGTGGCCATGGGCCTCGGGGCCAGGACATGCACGCGCGGGCCGGTTTGCGCGGTCTCGGCCTGCCATGACCGGGCCAGCGCGACCTGCGCCGCCTTGGTCGCGCCATAGGCGCCGAAGAACTTTTCGCCCGCGCGCGGATCGTCGAGAAACACCGCCTGCCCGTCGCGGCCCAACAGCGGCGCGACATAGGGAATGAGGATGCCTGTCGCGGTGACATTGGTGGCGACGGAGCGCTCGAGATCGCGCGCATCGACATGGTCGGCGGGGCTGAGCGGGGCGGTATGCACGGCGGCATGCACCCACAGGGCCAGCCCGCCCCAGCGGTCGTGAATCCCCCGGCATAGCTGCGCCATCGCCTCGCGGGTGGTGATGTCCATCGGTGCGAGCGTCGCCTGCCCGCCGGCGGCGCGGATGCGGTCGTCGAGGGCTTCCAGCGCGCCCACGGTGCGGGCCACGGCAACGACGTGATGGGTGGCGGCCAGCGCCTCGGCCAGCGCGGCCCCGAGACCGCGGGAGGCGCCCGTGACCAGCGCGACGGGGGGATCTTGCAACTCTGTCATGCCGGGCAAATCCCACCACGGCGCGGCCAGATCAAGGACAATCGCTTGACTTTCACGCCCCTGCGTCGAAAAAGTCGCTCTGACACGGATACAAGGAGGACGCGGGATGCGCGCACAGACATTGACACAGGCCGCGATCGGTCATGACGGGCTCGCCCGCAAGGCGGGGCTGATCCTGGGCGGCTCGCTCTTCATCGCGGTGGCGGCACAGATAAGCGTGCCGTTCTTCCCGGTGCCGCTGACGCTGCAGACGCTGGCGATCCTGATCGTCGGGCTGACCTTCGGCGCGCGCCTCGGCGCGGCGACGCTGCTGGCATATCTCGCGCAGGGCGCGATGGGGCTGCCGGTTTTCGCGGGCGGCATGAATGGCGCGTCGCTAGTCGGGCCGACCGCAGGCTTCCTTTACGGCTTCGTCGGCATGGCGTGGCTCGCCGGTCTCGCGGTCGAGCGGGGGCTGGCGCGCGGTGTGGTGAGCACCGCACTGTGCGGCGTCGCGATCTCGGCGCTGCTCTACATCCCCGGCCTTGCCTGGCCGGCGCTTGTCATGGGCAAGGCGCTGCCCGACCTCTGGGCCTACTGGATGGCGCCCTTCCTGCTGGGCGACGTGGTCAAGGCCGTGATCGCCGCGATGGTCGTCTGGGGCGGCTGGAAGGCAGTGTCGGCGCGCAAGGCCTGATCCCGCATCGCAGCGATGCAACGCGGCCGCGCCCGGGAACACCCCCGGGCGCGGTTTTTCATGTGCCGGGCAGGGTGAGCCGTTCGGTGCCCCGCCTGCGGGCGAGGATCACCACGCCCTCGCCGATGGCGGCGACGGTGGCACCGTCGATGCTGTCGCCATTGCTCACGGAGGCGACGCGCCCCTCGTGGCGCAAGAGCGCCCGTGCGCTGTCGGGGCCGTGCAGCGTGCCCAGCAGCGTCAGCCGCCCGTCGGGCAGCGCGCCTTGTTGCGTGGCCGCGGCAAGGGTCTCTGCCGGGGTCTCTGTCTGGTCTGTCATTATGGTCCTGTGATCCGGATGCGGAGCCGTGCCCTAAGCCCGCCGGATCGCCGGGACAACCCGGATTTTCTGCGCTGCGGCGGAATTCCGCGCGCCCGCCCCGCCTATTCGGCGGCCTTCAGCTCGAATCCCTTCTCGATCATGTCCGAGGGGGCCACGGGATAGTCGCCCGAGAAGCAGGCGTCGCAATATTGCGGGCAGGACGCATCGCGCCCCGACGCCTCGCCCACCGCGCGGTAGAGCCCGTCGAGCGAGATGAAACGGATGCTGTCCACCGCGAGATGACTGCGCATCTCTTCCTCCGACATGGTGGCGGCGAGCAGCTTTTCGCGCTGCGGCGTGTCCACCCCGTAGAAGCAGGGCCAGGCCGTGGGCGGGCTTGCGATGCGGAAATGCACCTCGGCCGCGCCCGCGTCGAGGATCATCTCCTTGATCTTGCGGCTTGTGGTGCCGCGCACCACGCTGTCATCCACCAGGATCACGCGCTTGCCCTCGATCAGGGCGCGGTTGACGTTGAGTTTCAGGCGCACGCCCATGTTGCGGATCTGCTCGGTCGGCTCGATGAAGGTGCGGCCCATGTACTGGTTGCGCACGATCCCCATGGCGAAGGGGATGCCCGATTGCTGGCTGTAGCCGATCGCGGCGGGCGTGCCGCTGTCGGGCACCGGGCAGACGATATCGGCCTCGACGGGGGCCTCGCGCGCCAGTTCCACGCCGATCTGGTGGCGCGTCTCGTAGACCGAGCGCCCGCCGATGATCGAATCGGGGCGCGAGAAATAGACATGCTCGAAGATGCAGAACCGCGCTTTCTGGCGGCGGAAGGGAAAATGGCTCTCGACCCCTCCGGTGGCCGAAATCACCACCATCTCGCCCGGTGCGATCTCGCGCACGAAGCGCGCGCCGATGATGTCGAGCGCGCAGGTTTCCGAGCTGAGCACCCAGCCTTCGCCCAACTGCCCCAGCACAAGCGGGCGCACGCCCAGCGGATCGCGCACGCCAATGAGCTTGGTGCGGGTCATGGCGACCACGGAAAACGCCCCCTCGACCCGGCGCAGCGCATCCTCCATCCGTTCGGGGATGTTGCGTTGCAGCGAGCGGGCCATCAGGTGGATGATGCATTCACTGTCCGAGCCGGACTGGAAGATCGAGCCACGCTCGATCAACTCGCGGCGCAGGGCATCGGCATTGGTGATGTTGCCGTTATGGGCAATCGCCGCCCCGCCCATCGAGAACTCGCCAAAGAAGGGCTGCACGTCGCGGATTGCGGCACCCTTGGACCCGGCGGTGGAATAGCGCACATGGCCGATGGCCAGCGGCCCGGGCAGCGCCTCCATCAGCGATTGGCGGGTGAAATTGTCGCGCACGTAGCCGAAACGGCGCACCGAATTGAACCCGTGCTCGGGGTCATGGCTGACGATGCCGCCCGCCTCCTGTCCGCGATGTTGCAGCGCGTGCAGCCCGAGGGCCACGAAATTGGCGGCATCGGCAAGACCGATCACGCCATAGACGCCGCATTCCTCGCGCAGCTTGTCGTCGTCGAACGGGTGGGCGGGGGGCATGGATGCGCACGTGGACAAGGGCAGCTCCGAATCCGTGGATGTCGCTCGGCCCCCTCTTACGCGCTTGGCCGGGGCATGTCACGAAACTATCACGAATGCGGCAGACCCTGACAGGCGGATGACGTTGCGTCACCCCGGCGCTGTCTCATTGCGCGTCGCACTTGCCGACGAGTTGCTCGTATTGCGCGGTGATCCAGCCCAGCGCCTGCTCGGGCTCCTGCGCCGCGACCGCGTCGGTCAGTTGCGAGAACACCCGCGCCGAGCGGCTGTCGTCGATGATCGCGATGGACTGCGCCGAGATCACCGTCTCGTAGACGAAATAGGCGATGGCGATCAGAAGCACGCCGCGCGCCACCCCGAAGACGAAGCCCAGACCCTGGTCGATCCCGCCCAGCGCAGACCGTTGCACCAGCGATGAAAACAGCGGCGTGATCAGCGAGGCGATGATCAGGGCCACGGCGAAGATCGCGGCGAAGGCGCCGATCATCGACAACTCGCAGCTGTCGGCGATGAATTCGCCCACCACCGGCACTTCCTTGACCAGCGGCTC
>CAJXKX010000236.1 GCA_913055965.1 uncultured Roseovarius sp. | reverse complement strand
GGCCGACCGCGAACTGGCGCTGCTGGCCGGCATGCGCCCGATCCTCCAAAAGGCGCAATGGCAGGGGCGAGACATCGCCGAGGCAGGGCTTGCCGACATTCCCGTCGGCACCGGCCCCTACGTGGTGGACGCCTACGAGGCCGGCCGCTTCGTGTCACTCCGCCGCGACCCCGGCTATTGGGGCCGCGATCTCGCCTTCCGGCAGGGCACGCACAATTTCGACGAGATACGGATCGAGTTCTACGGCGACGACACGGTGCTCAAGGAGGCCTTCAAGGCCGGGCTTCTGAGCTATGTGCGCGAATTCAACGCCGAGGCCTGGGCCACGCAATACGATTTTCCCGCCGTCAGTCGCGGCGAGATCGTGCTGTCGGAAATCCCCCATGCCACGCCCTCGGGGATGACCGGCTTCGTGATGAATACCCGCCGCCCGCCGCTGGATGACTGGCGGGTGCGCGAGGCGCTGATCACCGCGTTCAACTTCGAGCACATCAACGACACGCTCACCGGCGGACGACAGCCGCGCATCACCTCGTATTTCTCGGGCTCCGACCTCGCGATGCGCCCCGGCCCCGCCGAGGGGCAGGTGCGCGACCTGCTCCTGCCCTTCGAGGACAGCCTGCCGCCCGGCGCGCTCGACGGCTACGCCCTGCCGCAAGGCGACGGCACCGCGCGCAACCGCGGCGGCCTGCGCCGGGCCGTGCGCCTGCTCGAGCAGGCGGGCTGGCAGGTGCGCGACGGCCGACTGGTCGATGATACGGGCCGCCCGCTCGAATTGACCGTGCTCCTGCAGCAGGATGCGCTGATCGCGCAGGCGGGCGCGATGATGGACATCTACGCCCGCGCGCTCGCGCGGCTGGGCGTCACGCTCACCATCGAGACGGTGGACAAGGCCCAATATGCCGAACGCGAGGCGCAGTTCGATTTCGACCTGACGATGATGCGCCGGTCGCTGTCGCTCAGCCCCGGCAACGAACAGCGCTTCTACTGGGGCGCGGACCATGCCGACAGCCCCGGCAGCCGCAACCTGATGGGCATGCGCTCGGAGGCCGCGGAGGCGATGATCGACGCCATGCTCGCCGCCCCCGACCGTGCGGGCTTCGTCGCCGCGACCCGCGCGCTCGACCGCGTACTGACCGCCGGGCGTTACGTGATCCCCATCCACCGCTACGCCGTGGGCCGTATTGCCCATGATGCGAATTTGACATATCCTGTGGAGAACCTGCCGATCTACGGCGACGGGATCCATTTCCTCCCGACGGTCTGGTGGGACAAGAGGCACGAATGAAATCGCGCCGCATCGAGCAGAACAACGCACACAGGCAGCATCATGCGCAAACTGATCGCCTTCGCCCTCATTGCCGCCCTCGCGGGCTGCGCCACCGTCGACGGCATCGGGCGTGACATCTCCGGGGCCGCGCGCGGCGTCCAGAGCTGGTTCTGAGCCCCGCCGGTCGCGCCCCGTTGTCCGGCATCGGCGCGCCTTGCCAGCTTTCCCCTTGACGCCCCCGCCCCGGCTGTCAAAACCCGATCCATGAGCACCGGCACCCTCACCATCGATCTCGACGCGCTCGCCGCCAACTGGCGCGCGCTCGACGCCATAAACACCGGCGAGACCGCGGCGGTGGTCAAGGCCGACGCCTACGGCCTGGGGGCCGCACGGGTGGCGCGCAGGCTGTTGCGCGAGGGCGCGCGCAGCTTCTTCGTGGCCATCGCCGAGGAAGGCGCGGCCCTGCGCGAGATCGTCGGTCCGGAGTCGTCGATCCATGTCTTTTCCGGGCACATGCCCGGCGATGCCGACATGATCGCCGATTGCAACCTCGTGCCGATGATCAATTCGGTCGACCAGATGATCCGCCATGC
Organism: uncultured Roseovarius sp.; assembly: GCA_913055965.1. GTDB lineage: Bacteria > Pseudomonadota > Alphaproteobacteria > Rhodobacterales > Rhodobacteraceae > Roseovarius. The sequence continues at coordinate 2,807 of CAJXKX010000236.1, read as the reverse complement.
GGAGGCGCTGCCGGGCCACGGCTTCGGCATCCAGCTCGACAGCGGCATGAACCGGCTGGGGATGGAGCCCGCCGAATGGCAGGCGGTGCGCGAGATCGCGCTGGCGCAGGGGCCACGGCTGATCATGTCGCACCTCGCCTGCGCCGACGAGCCCGATCACGCGATGAACGCACGTCAATTGCGCAGCTTTCACGAGATGACCGAGGGGCTCGACATCCCCCGCAGCCTCGCCAATACCGGCGCGATCCTGCTGCACCGCGACTATCATTTCGATCTCGCGCGCCCGGGGATCGGCGTCTATGGCGGCGCGCCCTTCACCGACGCGCAGCCGGTGGTGACGCTCGATCTGCCGGTGATCCAGTGCCGCGATCTCGAACCGGGCGAGACGGTGGGCTACGGCAACGATTTCGCCGCCACCCGCCCCACCCGCATCGCCACCGTGGCGGCGGGCTATGCCGATGGCATCCTGCGGGCGATGGGGCCGCGCACGCAGCTTTATGCCGAGGATACCCCCTGCCCCATCGCGGGCCGCATCTCGATGGACCTGATCGGCGTCGATGTCACCGATCTCGGCCACGACCCCGCCAGCCTGCGCCTTCTGGGCCCCGAACAGGGGATCGACGTGCTGGCCGCGAATGCGGGCACCATCGGCTATGAAATCCTCACCTCGCTGGGGGCGCGCTATTCGCGGCGCCATATCGGCGCATGACCGCGCTCCTGCATCTTCTCGCGGCACTCGGGCGGGCGGTGATCGCGGCGCTTGCCGGGATCGGGCGGGTCACGCTCTATGCCAGTGATGCCGTGAGCCACCTCGCGCGCCCCCCCTTCTACTGGCGCGAATTCGGTCATGCCCTGATCCAGATCGGCTGGCTGTCGCTGCCGGTGGTGGGGATGACCGCGCTATTCACCGGCGGCGCGCTCGCGTTGCAGATCTACGCGGGCGGCGCGCGCTTCAACGCCGAGACGGTGGTGCCCTCGATCGTCGCCATCGGGCTGACGCGCGAGCTTGGCCCCGTTCTGGGCGGCCTCATGGTGGCGGCGCGCGTGGCCTCGTCCATCGCCGCCGAAATCGGCACCATGAAGGTGACCGAACAGATCGATGCGCTCACCACGCTGTCCACGAACCCGATGAAATACCTCACCCTGCCCCGGCTGCTGGCCGCGACGCTGGCGGTGCCGATGCTGGTGGCGGTGGGCGATGCCATCGGCATCATGGGCGGGTTCCTGGTGGGCGTGGGGCGGCTCGATTTCGGGGCGGCCACCTATCTCAAGACCACCATCGACTTTCTCGAGACCTGGGATGTGGTCTCGGGCCTGATCAAGGGGGCGGTGTTCGGGTTCATCGTGGCGCTGATGGGGTGCTATCACGGGATGAATTCGGGGCGCGGCGCGCAGGGCGTGGGCCGAGCCACGAAATCGGCGGTGGTGGCGTCGTCGGTGCTGATCCTCGCCGCCAATTACGTCCTGACCGAGGTGTTCTTTTCCGCATGATCGAGCTGCACGACGTTCACAAGGCCTTCGGCGAGAACCGCGTGTTGCGCGGGGTGAACCTGACCATCGGGTCGGGCACCTCGATGGTCATCATCGGCGGCTCGGGCACCGGCAAGTCGGTGGCGCTCAAGTGCATCCTGGGGCTGATCCGGCAGGACAGCGGCACGATCACGCTCGACGGGCGTGACGTCACAACCGGCGACCGTGACGCCTTCCTCGCCCGCTTCGGCATGCTCTTTCAGGGCGGCGCGCTGTTCGATTCGCTGCCGGTCTGGCAGAACGTCGCCTTCCGGCTGCTGCGCGGCTCGCTCAAGCGGCCCCGCGCCGAGGCGCGCGAGATCGCGGTGGAGAAACTGCGCCGGGTGGGGCTGAAGCCGGACGTGGCCGACAAGTTCCCGGCCGAACTTTCGGGCGGCATGCAAAAGCGCGTGGGCCTCGCCCGCGCCATCGCCGCCGAGCCCGAGATCATCTTCTTCGACGAGCCCACGACCGGCCTCGACCCGATCATGTCGGGCGTGATCAACGAACTCATCCGCGAGATCGTGGTGGAGATGGGCGCGACCGCCATGACCATCACCCACGACATGACAAGCGTGCGCGCGATCGCCGACAACGTGGCCATGCTGCATGACGGGGTGATCCAGTGGACCGGCCCGGTGGGCGACATGGACCAGTCGGGCGATCCCTATCTCGACCAGTTCATCCACGGGCGCGCCGAGGGCCCGATCGAGGCTGTGCGGTAGCGCGCTGCGAACGCCCCGCCGGCTCATGCAGGCATCCGGGGCCACGCCCCCCTCAGTAATGCCCCGCCACGTATTTCGCGATGGCCGCGCCCCGTGAACCCACCTCGAGTTTCTGGTAGATCGCCTTGAGGTAATATTTCACCGTGTTCTCCGACAGGCCGAGCCGCGCGGAAATCTGGAAATTGGTCAGCCCGTCGCTCAGCAGCCCGAGGATCTCGTGCTCGCGCCGCGACAGCGTCTCGGCGCGCTCGCCCGTCAGGCGGCGCATCACGTCCACCGGCAGGATGCAATGCCCCTCCACCAGCCGCCCCAGCACCTTGGGCAGCGTCGTCAGGACATGGGCCATCAGGCAGACTGAATTGGCCCCCGCCTTGACCGCCGTGCGGATAAAGGCAAACTCGCTTTCCTCGACCACCACGACCACCAGCACCGACGCATGATCGCGGCGCAGCATCTCGAGCACGCGGCCCAGATCGGCATCCGCGAGCCGAACGCCCAGGATCACGATGCACGGCCCCTGGCGGCTGCCGAGCGCCTTGCGCAGGCTCGCCTGATCGGGGGCGGACGGCCCCA
>CAJXKX010000235.1 GCA_913055965.1 uncultured Roseovarius sp. | reverse complement strand
CCCGCCGCGTGCAGGTCAGCCCGCCGGGCAAGGCCGCCGACAAGGTCGCGCAGGAGGTGCATTTCGTCGCCAAGGCGGCCAAGCCCGACCTGCTGATCGAGTGCCTCGACAAGCACCGCGACGAGTTGGCGCTGGTCTTCGGCCGCACCAAGCACGGCTCGGACAAGCTGGCGCGCAGGCTGGAGCAGGCGGGCTTTGCCGTGGCCGCGATCCACGGCAACAAGAGCCAGGGCCAGCGCGAGCGTGCGCTCGCCGCGTTCCGCGAGGGGCGCGTGCGGGTGCTTGTGGCGACGGATGTGGCCGCGCGCGGGCTCGATATCCCGGCCGTCACCCATGTCTACAACTACGAATTGCCCAACGTGGCCGAGAACTATGTCCACCGCATCGGGCGCACCGCGCGTGCCGGGCGCGACGGCACAGCGATCGCCTTTTGCGCGCCCGACGAGATGGGCGAACTGAAGGACATCCAGAAGGTGCTGGGCACGACCATTCCCGTGGCCTCGGGCCGCCCGTGGGAGGTGCTGCCCGACCCCAAGGCCAAGCCTGCCGGTCGCGGCGGTCCGCGCCGGGGCGGCGGGGCCAAGCCCGGTGCGGCGGGCAAGCCCGGCGGCCAGCGCCGCAGGCGGCCGCGCCGCGCCGCCTGAGACTTACCTGATCAGGGCGCTCACCTCGCGGAAGCGCGGGTGATTCGAGCCGCCCATCCACTCGAAGAGCACCATCTCGGTGGTGACGAGCATCGCCCCCGCGCGCTCCATCCGCGCCAGTGCCGCCGCCCGGTCCTCCGGGCGGCGAGAACCCGTGGCATCGATCACGACCGCCACCTCGCGCCGCTCTTCCAGCAGGCCCAGCACCGTCTGCAGCACGCAGACATGCGCCTCGCACCCCGCCACGACGATACCGCGCTCGCTGGGCAGGCGGGCGGCAAGCCCGACTTCCGAACCGGCGTCGAATCGCGATTTCGGCAACACGGCCTCGCCCGGTCCCGGCGCCAGGTCGGGAATCGTTTGGCCAAGCTTGTCCGGCACCTGCTCGGTAAAGCTGCGCGGCACCCGCAACAGCCTTGCCCCTGCCAGCAGCGTGCGCGCCCGCGCGACCGCTGCCATCCCGTCATGGATGGCAGGCATCAGCCGCGCCTGGAAGTCGATCATCAGCAGGTGCGAGTCGGTTGTGTAGAGCCTACGCATGCACGCGACGATAGGTGCGCCTTGCAGCCCCGGCAAGAGCCCGCGCGACGTGGGATACAAAAGATGCGCGCCGGCCCGGTCAGTGCCTCGTCAGCCGCCATTCACCGGCTCCGTGATCGAACCGCACGAGGCGGCGCGCGCGCCGCCCGGCTCGTATGCGTTTGATATATTGGCGTAAAAGCAGCGCCGCGAAACGCTCCCACAGCGCCGGGCGGCGGCGCAAGCTGCGCAATTCGCGCCGGTAGGCACCGGGCTCCTGCTTTGACAGTTGTCCCGGCTCGACCGTGAACGCGCCGATCGCGGTGTCGATCACGTAAAGTTCATGCGCCCGCGCGAAACTGCGCCACAGGAAATAGTCCCCGGCGAGGCGGCACCCGGCCAGCCTCTCGGGATCGACCAGGCCGTTGAGCGCGCTGCGCCAGAGCGTGCTCTCCTGCTGCAGCACCGTGAGCCGCGTGCCATACATGCCGCAATCGAAGAACCGGCGGTGGAACGGGTGCGGCAGGCGGCAGTTGATGATCTGCCCGGCGGCGTTGCGCGTCACCTCGTGCCCGGTGATCCAGGCGATCTCCGGATAGCGGCCCAGCACTTCGGCTGCGACCGCGAAGGCATGCGGATCGAGCGTCTCGCCCGCGGGCAGGTAGCCGGTCACGTCGCCCTCCGCGCGCGCCAGCCCGCGCGCGAGCGCATCATACATCCCGCGATCGGGGGCCGACACGACCGTGATGCGCGGATCGCCGATCGCTTCGGCGCGGGCGCAGGTGTCGTCGCTCGATGCACCATCCATCACGAGCACCTCCAGCCGCGCGGTGCCATCCGCGAGCGCGGTCTGCGCAAGCAGGCTTTCGAGCGTCCGCGTGATCTTGGCGCCGGCGTTGAACACCGGCACGATGATCACGAACCGCATGGCGGGGCCGGAGACCATCACGCCCCACCCGCGAGCCGGTCGAGCAGGGCGATATTGCTCAGCGATGTCTCGCGCAGCACCCGGCGCGCTTGAGTGTAGGAGCGCGGCATAAGCGCGGCGAGCAGGCGGGCCTCGATCCGGCGCGGCGGCGAGGCCCCGTAATGCCCGCGCCGGATCCGCGCGAGCCCCGCGACATGGGCGTCGACCCATGGGTCGCGGCGCATCGGCGCGGGCGTTCCCTCGACAAGCTGCAGGAATTCCCGGCCCGAACTGACATATTGCTGCTTGTTCCAGCGCCCGTCATGGTCGAGATGCCACGCCCGGACCTCGGGGCACGGCACGACCTGCGCACCGCGCCACAGCAGCCGCAGCGGCAGGTAGTGATCCCACCACGGCATTCCGAAGACGAGCGTGCCCGCGTCGATCCCGTCCAGCGCCTCCTGTCCCGCGCCGAGCAGGTCGATCCCGCATTCGTAGGGCGGGGTCGCGAGGGATTTCTCGCCGCCATGGTCGCGCCGCCGCACGCCCACGGTCTCCATGGGGCCGAGCCGCGCGAGGCGGTCGCGCGCGGTGTCGCTCATTTCCAGCTCGATATCGGCATTGACGATGAACACCCGCTCCGCCGAAAGCCGCCGCGCGGCGTCGAGCAGATCGGCAAGGTAGACATGCGGGCGTCCGGTCAGCGCGCGGGCATCGCGCGGCACGCGCACGACCTGCACGTCCAGCGCGGCGATCAGCGGATGCAGTTCCTCGGCCTCGGCATTGACGGTGACCGGCTCGAAGCCGCAGGCGCGCCACGAGGCAATGCAGCGCCCGAGATAGGCGTCGCCGATCTCCTGACCGGCCGCATCCTTCCGCGAGAAAACCGGAGGGATCGAGGTGACGATGGGTGCAGTCATACCGGGAATCCGATCCTTGCGCGCTCGCCTAATGACAGATGCGCCCCCCCCGTTCAACCCGCGCCCGGCTCCACGCTCGCGCCTTCCTGCACGGGCCGCGGCCACCGTCATACTCCTGTCATGGGGATGACATTAGGTGCGCGGGCCGCCACCGGCGATCCCGCCCGATGCGTCCCACAAGGAAGGCCCGCCCGTGCTGATCGTTAGCCTCACCTCCATCCCGTCGCGTTTCCATCTGCTCGGCGCGACCCTGCGCTCGATCCTCGCCCAGGATGTGCCGATCGACGCCGTCGAGTTGTGGATACCGCGCGCCTACCGGCGCTTTCCGCAGCACGCCTTCCGCCTGCCCGAGGTGCCCGAGGGCGTGCGCGTGCGCGTGACCGAGGCCGATCTCGGCCCCGCCACCAAGGTGCTGCCCGCCGCTGCGGCCCATCGCGGCACCGATGCGCGAATCCTCTATTGCGACGATGACCGCATCGTGCCCCGGGGCTGGGCGCGCAGCTTTCTCAAGGTCGCGGACCGCGTGCCCGGCTGCGCGGTCGCGATTTCCGGCTGGGATATCGACTTTCTCGGCTTTCCGCCGCGGGCGGGCAAACCGCTGCCCCGCGCCCGCCGCAAGCGCAGCCTGTTCGATCTGTCCTATCGCTGGCGGCGGCTGGAGCAGAAGTATCTCGAGGTGAAACTCGGCCGCAGGCTGCCCAAGCCCGACGGTGCCGATCACCTGACCCGCGCGGGCTATGTCGATATCATGGAAGGGTGCGGCGGCGTGCTGGTGCGCCCGGCGATGTTCGACGCCGAGGCCTTCGACATCCCCGACAAGCTCTGGCCGGTGGACGATATCTGGCTCTCGGGCATGCTCGCCCGCCGCGGCATCCGCATCTGGAGCATGCGCCGCGGCCCCATGCCGCAGGAGCAGGACAACGTCGCCGACCCGCTCTACCGCTCGGTGATCGAAGGGCTGAACCGCCACCAGGCCAATTGCGCCTGCGTGCGTCACCTGCAGGACCGGTTCGGCATCTGGCAGGACACCCGCCCGCCCGCGTGGCAGGCTCAGGGCGCGGCGCGCATCAGCATCCCGAACAGGTCGCGCGGGTCGTCGGGATCGGCCAGCAGGTCGAGATTGCGGTAATATTCCGTGCCGCCGATATGGTCGCGGATATAGCGCAGGGCGCTGAAATCCTCGATGGCGAACCCCACGCTGTCGAACAGCGTGATCTGCTCCGCGCTCGTGCGCCCCGGCACCTCGCCCGCCAGCACGCGCCAGAATTCGGTCACCGGGTGATCGGCGTCAAGCTGTTGAATTTCCCCCTCGATCCGGGTCTGCTCGGGATATTCGACAAAGATCGACGACCGGTGCAGGATCGCGGGGGCCAGTTCCGTCTTGCCTGGACAGTCGCCGCCGATGGCGTTGATATGCACGCCCGACCCGACCATGTTGTCGCTCAGGATGGTGGCGTATTGCTTGTCGGCGGTGCAGGTGGTGATGATCTGCGCGCCTTCCATGCTTTCTTCGGCACTGCGGCACCGGACCACCTCGAGCCCCATGCCCGCGAGGTTGCGCGCGGCCTTCTCCGTGGCCGCCGCGTCGATATCGTAGAGCCGCACTGATTTCAGCCCCACCAGCGCCTTCATCGCGAGGCTCTGGAATTCCGATTGCGCGCCCGCGCCGATCATCGCCATGGTGTGCGA
>CAJXKX010000234.1 GCA_913055965.1 uncultured Roseovarius sp. | reverse complement strand
GGGACGAGATCAGCCACTGGGACAGCTATGATTTCGTGCTGGTCAACGAGGATCTCGACGCCACCGAGGCGCGGCTGCGAACCATCATCGAGGCCACCCGCCTGCGCCGCACGCAACAGCCCTGGCTGACCGAGCATGTCCGCCGCCTGCAGACCGAATTCGAGGAAACGCTATGACGCTTTATGCCCTGGACGGCATCGCGCCGGAGATCGCGGACGACACCTGGATCGCCCCCGACGCCAACCTGATCGGCCGCGTGGTGATCGAGGCGGGGGCCTCGGTCTGGTTCGGCTCGACGCTGCGCGGCGACAACGAGGAAATCCGCGTCGGGACAGGCAGCAATGTGCAGGAAAACTGCGTGATGCACACCGACATGGGCTATCCGCTGCGCATCGGCGCGGGCTGCACCATCGGGCACAAGGCGATGCTGCACGGCTGCACCATCGGCGAGAACAGCCTCATCGGCATGGGGGCAACCGTGCTCAACGGCGCGGTGATCGGCCGCGATTGCCTGATCGGGGCGGGCGCGCTGGTGACCGAGGGAAAGGAGATCCCCGACGGCAGCCTCGTGATGGGCGCGCCGGGCCGGGTGGTGCGCGCGCTCGACGCCGCGGCCATCGCCGGGATGCGCGCCAGCGCGCTGCACTACCAGGACCGGATGCGCCGCTTCCGCGCCGGGCTGCGAGAGGTCTGAGCGGCATGGACGGGGTCGTCTCGCTGCTGGCGGGCCTGCCGCTGGCAGCGGTGCTGGTGGGAGAGGATGCGCGCATCGTCGCGGCCAACGCGGCGGCGCGCGAGATGCTGGGACAGGCGATCGAGGGGCGGCATTTCCTGACCGCCATGCGCCAGCCCGACCTGCGCGCCGCCATCGAGGCCACCGCCGAGGACGGCACCGCGCGCAGCATCACCTACCAGACCGCCAAGGACGGGCGCGACAGCACCTTTCGCGCCCATGTCGCCCGGGTCGCCGCCCCCCCCGGTGCGCGCGGCGTGCTGGTCTCGTTCGAGGATCTCACCGAGCGCGAGCAGGCGGCGCAGATGCGGCGCGATTTCGTCGCCAACGTGAGCCACGAGCTGCGCACGCCGCTGACCGCGCTGCTGGGCTTCATCGAGACGCTGCAGGGCCCCGCGCGCCACGACGAGGCGGCGATCGACCGCTTTCTCGCCATCATGGCCCGCGAGGCGGCGCGGATGGAGCGGCTGGTCCACGACCTTCTGTCGCTCAGCCGGGTCGAGGGCGAAGAGCGCGTGCGCCCGCGCGAGCCGGTCGATCTCGGCGCGGTGATGGGCACGGTGGTGACGATGCTGCGCCCGCTCGCGCGCGAGCGCGGCTGCGCGTTGCGCTTCGAGCCGGGGCCCGCGTGCCTCGTGCCCGGCAATGCCGATCAGCTGCAGCAGGTGTTCACCAACCTGGTGGAGAACGCCATCAAGTATGGCGGCGACGACAACGAGGTCGAGATCACGCTCGGCGCGCATCCCGATGCCGCCACGCTGCGCGGTCCCGCCATCGCCGCCACCGTGCGCGACCGCGGTCCCGGCATCGACCCGCTGCACATCCCGCGCCTGACCGAACGGTTCTACCGCGTCGATACCCACCGCTCGCGCGAGATGGGCGGTACGGGCCTTGGCCTCGCCATCGTCAAGCACATCGTCAACCGCCATCGCGGACGGATGCGCATCGCCTCGCGTCCGGGCGAGGGCAGCAGCTTCAGCGTGATCCTGCCCCGCTGGGAGCGCTGAACCCGGCATGCCGACGGCCCGCGCGCCGCGATGTCACATTTCTGTTGCAAAAGTTTAACATTCCTGTTGTGCAAGACAGCTAGCACGGGCTCCGAGCCGCGCGGCACAGCGCATCCCATCCTGCCCGCCGGACCCGCCCCCCGGCGGCTCCGGCAGAGAAAAGCGGAACACCATGAACGACAAGCATATCGTCTCTTCCTTCGACCGCGACCTCGAAGGCATCCAGGCCCAGATCATGAAGATGGGCGGCATGGTCGAGCGCGCCATCGCCGATGCGGCGCGTTCGCTCGAAACCCGCGACGAGGAACTCGCCGAGGACGTGCGCCGCGCCGATGCCGCGATCGACGCGCTCGAAGAGCAGGTGAACGAAGAGGCGGCGCTGGTCATCGCCCGCCGCGCGCCCGCCGCGAGCGACCTGCGCCTCGTGCTGACCGTCATCAAGATCTCCGCCAGCCTCGAGCGGATCGGCGACTATGCCAAGAACATCGCCAAGCGCACCGCCGTTCTCAGCGCGATGACCCCGGTGAACGGATCTCCGTCGGCGCTGCGCCGCATGGCGCGCGAGGTCGAGGAGATGCTCAAGGACGTGCTCGACGCCTATATCCAGCGCGACGCCGCGCTCGCGCGCGAGGTCATCCGCCGCGACGAGGACGTGGACCAGATGTACAACGCCATCTTCCGCGAATTCCTCACCTTCATGATGGAGGACGCGCGCAACATCACCCCCTGCATGCACCTGCATTTCATCGCCAAGAACACCGAGCGGATGGGCGATCTCGTCACCTCCATCGCCGAGCAGGTGATCTATCTCGTCACCGGCGAGATGCCCGACGAGCCGCGCCCCAAGGGCGACAAGACCTCGACCGATCCCTCGATCGCGCCGACATCGTGACGGGGGAGGGAGGCCGCCATGTCGACGGAACAGCCCACGGTGCTTCTGGTCGAGGACGAACCCGCGCAGCGCGAGGTTCTGGGGTATAATCTCGAGGCCGACGGATTTCGCGTGCTGACCGCCGGCAATGGCGAGGAGGCGCTGATGATGGTGGCCGAGGCGCCGCCCGACATCATCGTGCTCGACTGGATGATGCCCAATGTCTCGGGGATCGAGGTCTGCCGCCAGCTCAAGACCCGCTCCGAGACGCGCGGCATCCCGATCATCATGCTGTCGGCGCGCTCCGAGGAAGTGGACCGCGTGCGCGGGCTCGAGACCGGCGCGGACGATTACGTGGTCAAGCCCTATTCGCTGGTGGAACTGATGGCGCGGGTGCGCGCGCAGCTGCGCCGCACGCGGCCCGCGAGCATCGGCGAGCGCCTCGAATACGAGGATATCGTGCTCGACGCCGAAACCCACCGCGTCACCCGCAGCGAAAAGCCGCTCAAGCTGGGGCCGACCGAGTTTCGCCTGCTCGCCACCTTCATGGAAAAGCCGGGGCGCGTGTGGTCGCGCGAGCAGTTGCTCGACCGGGTCTGGGGGCGCGACATCTATGTCGATACGCGCACCGTCGATGTCCATATCGGGCGGCTGCGCAAGGCGTTGTGCCAGCATGGCGGCGGCGACCCGCTGCGCACCGTGCGCGGCGCGGGCTACGCGCTCGGCTGAGCCTGCACGCGCGGGCGGCTAGCGCGGCAGCCCGTCCTCGTCCTCGGTCTGCCCGGCAAGCCAGCCGCGAAACGCCGCGAGCGCGGTATCCTGCGCGCCGCGCTCGGGCCAGACCAGGTAATAGGCCCCGCGCATCGTCACCGGCCCGCCCCAGACAGGCACGAAACGCCCCGTCGCGAGGTCCTGCTCCACCAGGTAATCGGGCACCAGCGCCACCCCCATCCCGTGCAACGCCACCTGCAGGATGGTCGAGAACTGGTCATGGATGGTGCCGCCGATGGGCACGCCCGTCACGCCCTGTGCGGCGAACCAGTCGGCCCAGGCATCGGGCCGCGTCTCGATATGCAGCAGCGGCAGGCGCAGCAGGTCGCGCGGGCCGCGCAGGCCCCGCTGCCGCGACAGGAATTCGGGCGTGGCCACCGCCACCATCGCCTCGCGGCGCAGCCGCAGGGCCCCCGTGCCCGGCCAGTCCGCCTGCCCGAAATGCAGAGCCGCATCAAAGGGTTCCGAGGCAAAGTTGAACTTGCCCAGCCGGGTCGAGAGGTTGATCGTCACCTCCGGGTGGCGATGCGCGAAATCCGGCAGGCGCGGCACCAGCCAGCGCATCCCGAAGGTGGGCAGGATCGCGAGGCTTAGCGTGCCGCCCGCCGCATTCACCGACAGCCGCATGGTCGCCTGCGCGATCTGCTCCAGCGCGCCGCGGATGCGGGCGGCGTACTCGGCGGCCTCCGGCGTCAGCCGGACGCCGCGCCCCTCGCGCAGCAGGATCGGGTGGCCGATCTGCTCTTCGAGCGCCTTCAACTGCCGGCTCACCGCGCTTTGGGTGAGCGACAGTTCCGCTGCCGCCGCGGTGGCGCTTCCCAGCCGGTCGAGCGCCTCCAGCGCCCGCAGGCTCGGGATCGAGGGCAGGCTGCGGCGGGGCAGGGGCATCGGGCGGCCTTTCTTGCCAAAAACTCATGAGTTCATGTGAAATTATCGGTATTCGCAGCCATTTGGCCAGAGTATCCTTGCATGAATGCCACCGAAATGTTGAGGATACCGCCATGAACGCTCCCACGACCCCGCTCCGCGCCAAGGATGCGCCCGATCTCGGTGCCTTCGACTGGTCCGATCCGCTGCGGCTCGACGCGCAACTCTCCGAGGAAGAGCGCATGATCGCCGCGAGCGCCCGCGACTTCGCGCAGGAAAAGCTGCAGCCCCGGGTGATCGAGGCCTATCGCGAGGCGCATGTCGCGCCCGAGATTTTCCGCGAGATGGGCGCGATGGGCCTTTTGGGCACCACCATCCCCGAGGAATATGGCGGGCTTGGCGCAGGCTACGTGAGCTATGGCCTCGTCGCCCGCGAGATCGAG
>CAJXKX010000233.1 GCA_913055965.1 uncultured Roseovarius sp. | reverse complement strand
GGCCCGGCGATGTCGACTGGATCGGCTGGCTCGGGGCCCAGCCGGGCCATTGGGGGGAATGGGTGTCGCTCGCGCGGGCGATCAAGGCCCCGGTCCTGCTGGGCTTCAACGCGGCGGACGCAGCAGAAGAGATCGAAACGCTGAGCGACCGCGATACGGTCGCCGCCGCGCATGCCGCCCTGCGTGCCATGTTCGGAACGCGCTTTCCCGCCCCCGTCGCCGCGCAGATCACCCGCTGGCGCCGCGACCGCCATGCGCTGGGCAGCTACAGCTTCAATGCCACCGGCACCGGGCCGGAGACCCGCCGCGCCCTCGCCGGGGCGGATTGGGAGGGCCGGATCTGGTTCGCGGGCGAGGCGGCATCGCCCGACCATTTCGGCACCGCGCACGGGGCCGTGCTATCGGGCCGCGCGGCGGCGCGCGGGGTCGCGGCGCAGGACTGATCCGCGCTGCGCGGATCGCCGCGACCGATCTTGCGCTTGTATTTATCATGACAAATCGGTTTTCTCGTCGGGGACCGCCCTCCGCAGATCTCACCGGGACACCGCATGGCCGACCCCCTGCCCCAAGACCCAGCCAACCGCACCCGCCGCTCGCGCCCGTTCCATGTCGCCGACGCGATCAAGGACTGGGTGGTCGAGCGTGGCCTGCAGCCGGGCGACCGCCTGCCCGGCGAAGCGGAACTGATCGAGCGGTTCGGCATGTCCAAGGGCACGATCCGCGAGGCGATGCGCCTCTTGCAGGCGCAGGGCCTCGTCGAGACCAAGACCGGCCCGGGCGGCGGCAGTTTCGTGGGCGAGGTCACGCGCGAACGGGCCACCGCGCTGCTCGGCAATTACTTCTATTTCCGGGACGTGACCATCGACGATATCTACCAGCTGCGCATCGCGCTCGAGCCGATGCTGGCCGCGCGCCTCGCCGGGCACCTGTCCGAGGCGCAACTGGCCGAACTCGAGGCGATCATGGAGGATTACGCCCGCCCCGCCGCCGATGCCGAGGAAGAACGCCGCCAGCATGTCGCGTCGCTGCGGTTTCACGCCCGGCTGTCGGATTTCGGCGACAACGCTTTGCTGGGGTTCTTCATCGGCTTCATGGCGCAGATCCTGACCGACCTGACGGTCTACAAACGTCTCTATACCAGCCCGAACCACGATCTGTGGGAAAAGGGCCGCCGACACCAGACCGACCTGATCGCGGCGCTGCGGCACGGCGACGGCGCGCGCGCGAGAGAGATCATGCAAAGCCACATGGAGATGGCGCGCGACCTGATGGAGGCGCAGCAGGCCGAGGTGCTGAAACGGTTCATCGCGGAATAGGATCGACGGCGCAGGGTGTCGCGCGCTCGGGTTCCTGCAGGGTCGGCACCTCGGCCGCCCAGCGCGCGTAATCGCCGCTGGTGGCCCGTCGGTGCAGAGCGGCCAGCGCGGCGAGCGGGGCCTCCGAGTGATCGATGCGCAGGTTGAGCGGCGCGCGGTCGCGCCCGACCACGAGCAGCGCCGCCGAGAGCAGCCCGCGCGCGTCCCCACCCACGCCCGCCGCCGCGTCGAGCGCCTGCAACAAGCGCCGGTCGAGCGGCCCCTCGGCACCGGCAAAGCCTGCAAGGCATGCGTCCAGCACCCGCCCCGACACCAGCAGGTTGCCCGCCACCACGACATGCCGCGCGGCGCGGCTGCCCGCCGTGGCGATGCTGTTGCCGCCGGTGAACGCCCCCGTCCCGCCCGCAGGGTCGAGCGCCGACAATTGCCGCTCGTCGCGCCCGGCATCGGCACCGACCACGCGCCGCACGGCATCGGCGGCGGGCAAGCCCCCGCGCATCAGCCCCAGCACATCGCCGCCCCACATCGTGCTGGGCAGCGACCCCTGCGAGGCCGACATCCCCGATTCGGGGTCGCCGCGCAGCACCCAGCCGCCCACACACAGGCTTCCCGTGGTCGCGGCACCGCCATAAGTGCCCGTGCCTTCATCGAAAGCCAGTATCGAAATCGTCATTCTCGTCTCCTGCCGGTCTCGGGCTTGAATTTATCATGAAAATTTGGCCAGATGCAATTTATCATGATAAATAAGAGCCACCCAACAGCAGAGGAAACCGCCATGTCGCTCTTTCACGTCACCCGCCGGGGCCTGATCGCCACCGGCACCGCGCTGGCCCTGACATTGGCCGCCCCGTCCGGCGCCCGGGCACAGACCCCGCCGGGCGTGCTCATCGTCGGCCAGATCGCCGAGCCCAAGGCGCTCGATCCCGCGGCCGTCACGGCGGTCAACGATTTCCGCATCCTGATGAACGTCTATGACGGGCTCGTGCGCTACCGCGATGGCACGCTCGAGGTCGAGCCGGCGCTGGCCACGGGCTGGGAAATCAGCGCGGACGGCACCGAATACACCTTTACCCTGCGCGAGGGCGTCAAGTTCCACGACGGCTCGGATTTCGACGCCGAGGCGGTCAAGTTCAACTTCGACCGCATGCTGAACGAGGACCACCCCTATCACGACACCGGCCCGTTCCCGCTCGCCTTCTTCTTCTCGGCGGTCGAGTCGACCGAGGTGATCGACGACCTGACGGTGAAATTCACCCTCAACGCGCCCTATGCGCCGTTCCTGTCGAACCTCGCCTATCCCACCGGGCTGATCGTCTCGCCCGCGGCGGTCGCGCAGCACGGCCCGGAGTTCGCGCGCAACCCCTCGGGCACGGGGGCCTTCAGCTTTGCCGAATGGCGCTCGAACGAGGCCGTCGTGATCGAGGCCAATGCCGCATATTGGGACGGCGCGCCGGAACTCGACGCGGTGGTGTTCCGCCCGATCACCGATGCCAACACCCGCACCGCCGAAATGCTGGCGGGCGGCATCGACCTGATGGTCGAGGTGCCGCCGGTGGCGCTGTCGGAATTCCGCGGCGCGCAATACACCGTGCACGAACAGGCCGGCCCGCATGTCTGGTTCCTGATACTCAACGCCAAGGAAGGGCCCTTCGCCGACAAGCGCGTGCGGCAGGCGGCCAATTACGCCGTCAACAAGGAGGCACTGGTCAACGAGGTTCTCGAAGGCACCGCCGAGGTCGCCGCCGGGCCTACCCCGCCCGCCTTCGCCTGGGCCCACAACCCCGATCTTGCCCCCTACCCCTACGATCCCGACAAGGCCCGCGCCCTCATCGCCGAGGCCGGGGCCGAGGGGGCCGAACTGACCTTCTTCGTCACCGAAGGCGGCTCGGGCATGCTTGATCCGGTCGCCATGGGCACCGCGATCCAGGCCGATCTCGAGGCCGTGGGCCTTGACGTCACGATCGAGACCTACGAGTGGAACACCTTTCTGGGCGAGGTCAATCCCGGCCTCGAGGGCAAGGCCGACATGGCGGAAATGGCGTGGATGACGAACGATCCCGACACGCTGCCGTTCCTCGCGCTGCGCACGGCGGCATGGCCGGACCAGGGCGGGTTCAACTCGGGCTACTACTCGAACCCCGAGGTGGACGCCCTGCTCGAGGCGGCGCGCGTCTCGACCGACCAGGACGAACGCGCACGGCTCTACCGCGAGATGCAGGTCATCGTGCACGAGGACGCGCCGTGGGTGTTCGTCGCCAACTGGAAACAGAACGCGGTGACAAGCGACCGGGTGGGGAATTTCGCGCTTCAGCCGTCGTTCTTCCTGCTGCTCGACGATGTCATGAAGAACTGATCCCTGCACAAGGGGGCGCGGCTCTCCGGGCCGCCCCCTCACCCATCGATCGCGGGGGCGCGTCACGGTGACCGGCTACATCCTCAAGCGGCTGCTCTCGGCCATTCCGGTCCTGATCGGGATCACGGTCATCGTGTTCCTGATCATGGCCCTCATCCCCGGCGATCCGGCGACCGCCATCCTCGGCAGCTACGCCACCCCCGAGAACGTTGCGCGGCTCAACCGCGATCTGGGCCTCGACAAGCCCCTCCCGCAGCAATACCTCATCTGGCTGGGCAACATGCTGCAGGGCGATTTCGGCACCTCCTTCGCGCTCAACCGCCCGGTGCTCGACGAGGTGCTCGACCGCTTCAACGCGACGCTCGTGCTCGCAGGCAGCGCCTTCGTGCTCTGCGCGGTTTTCGGCATCGTGGCCGGGGTCGTGTCGGCGGCCAACCAGTACGGTCCGGCCGACAAGGCGATCACCTTCGCGGTGCTTCTCGGCATCTCGGTGCCGTCCTTCTTTCTCGGGATGATGATGATCCTCGGCTTTGCCGTGACCCTGCGCTGGTTCCCGGTCTCGGGCATGTGGCCCATCTACGGCGAGCGCAATCTGGCCGTCCTGCTGAGCCATCTCGCCATGCCCGCCACCGCGCTCGCGGTCGTGGCGACCGGCGTGATCGCGCGGCTGTCGCGCTCGGCCATGCTCGAAGTGCTGCGGCAGGATTTCATCCGCACCGCCCGCGCGAAGGGCGTGCACGAGCGCCGCGTGATCTGGCGGCACGCGCTCAGGGCGGCGATGGTCGCGATCCTGCCGGTGCTCGGAATCCAGGCGGGGTTCGTGCTGTCGGGCGCGGTCTATGTCGAGATCGTCTTCCAGTGGCCGGGCGTGGGCCGTATGCTGGTAGACGCGATCCTCAAGCGCGATCTGCTGCTGGTGCAGGGCGGGGTGGTGTTCGTTGCGGGCTGCTATGTGCTGTTCAACATCGCGGTCGATGTCGCGCAGAGCCTGCTCGACCCGAGGATCAGGACATGACCGGGTTTGCGAGGC
>CAJXKX010000232.1 GCA_913055965.1 uncultured Roseovarius sp. | reverse complement strand
CCGGCCCTGCTGATCGACACGGCCACCCGCCCCGGCCCGCTCGCCGCCGATATCGCCGCCGCGATGGGTGCGCGCTACCTCGCGTTGCCGCGCGCCGATGCCGCGCGGCTGAGCGCCGCCATCGGTGCCGCGCGCGACGACCTCGCGGGCTGATCATGGACTGGGCGCGCGACCTGCCCGGCTGGCCGCTGAGCGAGACCTCGCGCCGCATCCCCCACCGCCCGCATCGCTGGCACGTGCAGGAGGCGGGCGATGGCCCGACGCTCCTGCTGCTGCATGGCGCGGGGGCCTCGACCCACACCTGGCGCGACCTCGCCCCCGACCTCGCCCGCGATCATCGCGTCATCGCGCTCGACCTGCCGGGGCAGGGATTCACCGCGATGGGGGCGCGGGGCCGCTCGGGGCTGTCGCAGATGGCCGCCGATCTCGCCGCGCTCGTCGCCGCCGAGGGCTGGCAGCCACACGCCATCGTGGGCCATTCCGCGGGGGCCGCGCTTGGCCTGCGGCTCGCGCTCGACCTCGCCGACCCGCCCCGCGTCATCGGCATCAACGCCGCGCTCAGCCCGTTCGAGGGGCTGGCGGGCTGGCTCTTTCCGGTGCTGGCGCGGGTGCTGGCGCTCAACCCGCTGACCGCGCTCGCCTTTACCGCCGGGGGGAACCGCCACGCCCGCGCAAGGCGGCTGATCGAGAGCACCGGATCGCGGCTCGACGACGCCGCGATCGGGCATTACGCCCGGCTGATCGGGGATCGCGCGCATGTCGAGGGCACGTTGCAGATGATGGCGCAATGGGATGTGCGCCCGCTGATCGATGCGCTGCCGGGGCTCGCCGCGCCCTGCCTGCTGATCACCGGCGAGGGCGACCGCGCGGTGCCGCCGGATGTCTCGGCGCGCGCCGCCGCGCGCCTGCCCGATGCCCGGCACCTCTGCCTGCCGGGGCTGGGGCACCTCGCGCACGAGGAAGAGCCCGCGCGCATCGCCGGGCTGATCCGCGAGTTCCTCGGCAGCGCTGAAAGGGCAGAGGCCCCTTGCCCGCGCCTGCCGCCCGGCGTATAGCCCCGCCCTGATCCCCAAGGAGCCCGATCATGCTAGGCAGCGCCAATCTCAACGTCATGCTCAAGGCCGCGCGCAAGGCCGGGCGCGGCCTCATCAAGGATTTCGGCGAGGTCGAGAACCTGCAGGTTTCGATGAAGGGCGCCGGCGATTTCGTGAGCCGCGCCGACCTCGCGGCAGAAAAGACCATCAAGGCCGAACTGATGGGCGCACGGCCGAATTATGGCTGGCTCGCCGAGGAGGGCGGCGGCGAGGACGGCAAGGACCCGACCCGCCGCTGGATCGTCGATCCGCTGGACGGGACCACCAATTTCCTGCATGGCCTGCCGCATTTCGCCGTCTCCATCGCGCTCGAGCACAAGGGCGAGGTGGTGGCGGGCGTGATCTACGACCCGGTCAAGGACGAGGCGTTCTTTGCCGAGAAGGGCGCGGGCGCGTGGATGAACGACAAGCGCCTGCGCGTGTCGGGGCGCACGAAGATGATCGAGTCGATCTTCGCCACCGGGCTGCCCTTTGGCGGGCGGGCAGACCTGCCGCAAACGCTGCAGGATCTCGCGCGGCTGCTGCCCGCCTGCGCGGGCGTGCGGCGCTGGGGCTCTGCCGCGCTCGACATGGCCTATGTCGCCGCCGGGCGCTATGACGGGTTCTGGGAGCGCGGGCTCAACCCCTGGGATACCGCCGCAGGGATCATCCTCCTGCGCGAGGCGGGCGGGCTGGTCGAGCCGCTGACCAAGGGCGGCGACATCCTGGGCGACGGGGCGATCATCGCCGCCAACCAGGGCGTATTCGACAAGTTCGCCAAGGTGATCCGCAACGGCACGTGACAGGCCGCGCGGCCCGTGGCAGAGATCGTTCTGTCACCGGCTGGGGATTGCCGCCATGCAACTCGATCACCTCGCGGTCGCGGGCGAAAGCCTCGATGCGGCCGCAGCACATCTCGAAGAGGCGCTCGGCCTGCCGCTGCAGCCCGGCGGCGCGCATCCGCATTTCGGCACCCATAACCGGCTCATGGGGCTGGGGCCCGGCCTCTATATCGAGGCGATCGCCGTCGACCCGGACGCGCCCGCGCCCGACCGCCCGCGCTGGTTCGACCTCGACCGCCTGCAGGGCCCGCCGCACCTGCGCGCGTGGATCGCCCGCGTTGAGGATCTCGGTGCCGCGCTCATGCGCCGCCCCGAGGCCGGTCAGCCCCTCGACCTCGCACGCGGCGATCTGCGCTGGCGCATGGCGGTGCCCGACTCGGGCGTGCTGCCCTTCGAAAATCGCTTTCCGGCGCTGATCGAGTGGCAGGCGGGCGGCCATCCCGCCGACCGGCTGCCCGATACGGGCGCGCGGCTGGAGCGTCTGGTGGTGGCGCATCCAGAGGCAGCCGCGCTGCGCGCGGCGCTGACGGCGCTGACCGATCCGCGGCTGGTCTTCGAGCCCGGACCGCCCGCCTTGCGCGCCGAGATCGCCACGCCCCACGGGCGGCGCGTGCTGACATGATTCTGCGCCCCGCTACCAAGGCTGATATCCCCGCGATCCTCGCCATCTGGAACCCGCTCATCCGCGACACGTCCGTCACCTTCACCACCGAGGAAAAGACGCCCGAGGGCCTTGCCGCCGACATCGCCGCGCGCGGCGACGCCTTCATCGTGGCCGAGGCGGCGGGCCGGGTGCTGGGCTTTGCCGGGTTCGGCCCGTTCCGCACCGGCCCCCGCTATCGCCACACCGCCGAGCACACCGTCATCCTCGCCGAGGCGGCGCGCGGGCAAGGCACGGGCCGGGCGCTGATCGCGCGGCTCGAGGAGGTGGCCCGCGCGCGCGGCATTCACACGCTGATCGGCGCGGTGAGCGGCGAGAACGCCGGTGCCATCGGCTTTCACGAGGCGGTCGGATTCACCCGCGCCGGTGTCCTGCCCGGGGCCGGCCACAAGTTCGGCCGGTGGCTCGATCTGGTGCTTTTCCACAAGCATCCCTGACGCTTTGCGCTGACACCGCCCGCGTTCCGCGATAGGTTTGACCCATGTCGATCTGGACCCGCATATCAGAGGCGCTTCAGGCATTGGCCAAGGGCGAGAGCCTGGCGCATGTCTTCGACCGCCTGCGCAGCCCGCCCGAGCGCAGCGTCGCCTTCACCATCGCCGTGATCGCGCTTTCGGCCAAGATGGCCAAGGCCGACGGGCGCGTGACGCGCGACGAGGTGACGGCGTTTCGCGACGTGTTCCGCCTGCCCCCCGAGGAAGAGAAGAACGCGGCGCGCATCTTCAACCTCGCGCGGCAGGATGTGGCGGGCTACGAGGAATATGCCGCGCGCATCGCGCGCATGTTTTCCGACGCGCCCGACACGCTGTGCGACCTGATGGAGGGGCTGTTTCACATCGCGGTCGCGGACGGTGTCTATCATCCCGACGAGGACGTGTTTCTGGGCCGCGTGGCCGAGATTTTCGGAATCGAAGACCCCCGGTTCCGCGCCTTGCGGGCACGCTACGTGCCCGACGAGCGCCCAGACCCGTGGTCGATTCTCGGCGTGACAGCCGATGCGCCGCTGTCGGAAATCCGCGCGGCTTGGCGCAGGCAGGTGCGCGACTGCCACCCCGACCGGCTCAAGGCGCGCGGCGTCCCCGACGAGGCCGTGCGCCTGGCCGAACGGCGGCTGAAGGACATCAACCACGCCTGGGAAGAGATCAACGCGATGCGCGCCCCCTCTTAAAACCATCGCGGACCCTGCCTATCTTGCGGTCATGAAACACACCGCTACAGTCTTCGCCCTGACCGCCGCGCTGCTTGTCGGCACGCCGCCCGCCCTCGCGCAGGAAGAGCAGGACGGCCGCTCGCTGATGGAGGAAGGGGCGCAGCTCTTCTGGGACGGGCTGCGGCGCGAACTGGGCCCCGCTCTCGAGGGGCTGCGAGACCGTGCCGACGAGATGGAGCCCGCGCTGCGGGATTTCGCCGAGCGGATGGGCCCGGCGCTCGCCGATATCCTCGACAAGATGGGCGACCTGAGCGCCTATCACCCGCCCGAGATGCTGCCCAATGGCGATATCATCCTGCGCCGCAAGACGCCGCAGGAGATCGAGGAGGAAAGCCCCGAGGGCGAGATCGAGATCTAGGGACCGTCATGCGCCCGCTGCGCCACGGGACGGCTCCATGTCGACCTTGACGCTCTGCGTGCGACCGTCCTTCGACTCGCCGAAATAGACCGTCTGATGCGGGAACGGGATCTCGATGTTGCGCGCGTCGAAGACGCGCTTGAGCACGCCGTTATAGGCCCGCCCGATGCCCCATTGCCGCCCCGGCACGCATTTGATGCGGGCACGCAGCATCACCGCGCTGTCGCCGAAGGCATTGACGCCGAACCATTCCAGATCGTCGAGAATGCCGCTCGCCTGTTCGGGGTCGCCCTTCAACTCGGCAAAGGCATCGAGCATCGCGCGCTTGGCCTCGTCCACGTCCTCGCGATAGGCCACGCCCATGTCGCAGACGAAATAGCCGTAATCCTTGACGTAGTTCGACACCATGTCGACCGAGGAAAACGGGATGATGTGATAGGCTCCCTGCACGTCGCGCAGGCTGACCGAGCGGATCGTGAGCCGCTCCACCGTGCCGGTGATACCGCCCACCGTCACCACGTCGCCCACGTTCATCGCGTTCTCGAACTGGATGAAGATGC
>CAJXKX010000231.1 GCA_913055965.1 uncultured Roseovarius sp. | reverse complement strand
CCGCTCATCCCGTCGATGAGCCGCCCGTAGAGGTCGCGGATCTCCACCCCCAGCCGCCGCTGCCCGAAGTAATGCGCCGAGGGGTCGGGGGGCGCGAAGCCGGTCAGGTTGAGGATGCCCAGATCGACCGCCGCCAGCGTGACATATCCCGTCTCGTCCGCGCCCAACCCGTCCACGGCGACCGCCACCTCCATCGGGCCGCGCGGCGCGGGGGCCTCGGGCGCGTCGATGCGCACGGCCAGTTGCCTGTCGCCGGGGTCGATGGCGGCATGGGCCAGGCCCAGCGCGCGGGCCGGTCCCTGCCCCGTGGCCATGTCCATCGGGCGGATCGCCTGCGCGGTGACATAGGCCCCCGCGCCCCACTCGTCGGTAACAGTGAGGGGAAGGGTGCTCGCCCCCTCGGGCAATTCCACCGCCTGCATGTGGATCACGCGGTCTGCCATCACGGTGATCAGCGCCTTGCCCGCATGGCGCGGCACCAGCCGGAGCATCGCCGTGTCGCCGCTGCGATAGCGCGGACGGTCGAGCGACATCTCCAGCATGTCGGGGGTGTCGGCGGCCCCCGCAGGCGCGAACCATCCCGCATCGAAGCCCATCGAGGAGGCCACGTAATCGCCATCCGTGCGCTCGACGATCAGTTCGTAGCGGCCCCATTCCACCGGCACGCCGAGCGGCGCGGGGCCGTCCCCCGCCGCCAGCGTTCCGGTCGCGACGCGCTCGCGGCGCGTCACCGGCTCCCACGACCAGCGCCCGTATTCCTGATACCACTGATAGCGCGTCTCGATCCGGTTCACCGTCCAGCGCAGCGCCATCGGCGCGGGCTGTTGGCCGGGGTCGAGCGCGACGATATCGAACCGCGCCTCGCCCCCCTCGGGCACCACATTGTCAAAGCCGGGGCGAATGCCGATCAGCGGCCCCTGCGCGGCGACGGGCCGGGTGATGCGCCGCTCCACCGGGCGGCCAGAGCCCTCCTGCACGGTCATCGCGACCAGCGCCTCGAACGGTCGGTCGTCCCCCGGCATCTCGGGCAGCGCGAGCGGCAGGGGCAGCCGCCCCGCCGCATCGGTGCGCCCGCCCCGGATCATGTCGGAACGCGGGCTTGGTGCCTCGTCATGGCGGCCGAAGCGATAGCCGGGATAGGCGTCGAGCCCCTCCGCCGCGCGCAGCGTGACCCGCCCCGACACCTCGAGCCCCGCCCCCGGCGCGCCGAAGAGATAGCGCACCGCCACGTCGAGCGGCCCGGGCGCATCGGGGTCGAGCGCGCCCTCGGGCAAGCTCAGCTCCATGTCGAGCCGCTCGGGCAGGAAATCCTCGACGAGAACAGTCTCGCGGGCGAGCGCGGGGGCTTCTGGATCGGCATGGATCGCCACCGACCACGCGCCGCGCGGCGCGGCCTCGCCCACAGGCATGGCGAACACATGCCCACCCGCCGCATCCGTGGCCGACAGGTGGCGGGCATATTCCACCCCGTCGGGGCGGGTGAGGGTCGCCGTGAGCGGCAGGCCGGGAATCGCGCGCGCGTCGGCATCGCGGGCCAGCGCCGTGGCGTGGATGATCTCGCCCGCGCGATAGGCCCCGCGATCGGGGGTCACGAACACATCCACCGGCCCGGCGGGCGCGCGCCCCTCGACACCGCGATCCGACAAATCGAACGCCGGCTCGCTCAGCGACAGAAACGACAGGTCCGCGCCCTCGCCCTCGCCAGTCTGTGCCAGCACCAGCGCCGGGGCCGCGCCGCCCGTGCCGCGCATGAGGCCCGGGGCCAGCCGCGCGTGGCCCTCTGCATCGGTGGTGGCCGTGCCCAGCGCCCGGTTGGCCCGCGACAGCAGCGTGATGTCCACGCCGCCGCGCGGTGCGGCATCGGCGAGCCCGCGCACGAAGACATGCAGCCCGTCCTGCCCCGCCAGCGTGGTGAGGCCCAGATCGGACAGCACGAACCATTGCGTTGCCGCCGCCGCGTCGCCGGTGCCGTCGGGGCGCGCGGCGCTCAGGGCATAGATGCCCGGCGGCTGATCCTTCAGCACCTCGCCCAGCGGCAGGCGCGTGGTCATGGTGCGGTTGAGCGCGTTCTCCACCTCGCTGGTGCCGGTCCAGACCTCCTCGGCGATCTCGCCCGCGAAACGCTCCTCTTGCCAGGTCGAAAGCGGGCGGGCAAAGAGATCCTCCTGCATGCTGCGCAACAGGTTGCGGTCGCTCACCCGGCGCAGGCGCAGCGCCACCTCGTCGAGGTTCACCGTCTCGACCGGCAGCGCCGCCCCCGCCGCGCGCGGCAGCACATAGGCGCGGCCCGGAAAACGCACCAGCGGCGCGCGGTCGCGGACATAGACGGTCAGGTCGGTATCCCGCGCCAGCACCTCGCCCGAGGCGGCGGGCAGCCCGGCGCGAAAGGTCACGCGGTAGCGTTCGCCATGCCGCACCCCGTCGAGGCAAAGCTGCCGCTCTTCCACGATCACGGCCAGGCCGGGATCGGGCAGGCGCAGGTAGGGGGTGTAATCCAGCCCCGCTTTGACCAGCGGTTCGGAGAACTCGGCGCAGATGCGCGGCGCGGCGCCGCTGGCGTCGACGTCGTGGGAGAGCAGCCGGAACCCGAACCGCTCGCGCAGCCGCGCGAGGTCCTCGGGAGCGATGCCGGGGGCGAGACGGTCGGCCCACCGCATCGCCTCGAGTCCCGACTCGCCCCGGTAGGTCGCTTCCAGAGCACGGGCGAGGACGACCAGCGCCTCGGCGCGCGCACGGTCCTGCAACCGCAGGGCGGCGTTGATGGCCGCCGTCACGGCTTCACGCTGGAGGGCGTAGCCCCGATTCTCGTCCTGCGCGGCCGCGGCCGCCAGCGCCCGGGCGTGCGCCAGCCAGGCCGCGCCCCCGTCCGCCACCGTGACCGCCGCGCCGGTCGACGCGACGGCCTCGGGGGGCGCCTGCCGCCGCGCGGCGTCCAGCCACTCGGCCTCGCCGAAGCCGCCCGCGACGTAGCGCACGGCCATCGTCTCGGCCTGCTCGCGCGCGGCGGCGAGATCGCCCGCGTCCAGGAAGTCCAGGCTCGCGGCGACCTCCCTCGCCCGCGCCAGCGCCTCCGGCGTCTGCACGCGGATCACGCCCGAGACGGCACCCACGAACGGAACGGGCTCGGCGACGACGCCCTTCGGGAAGCAGGCGCCGTTGCGCTGATCGAAGGTGAAGGCGAGGCAATCCTCGTCGCGCAGGCAGGCGGCGTGGCAGCGCTCCAGCGTGACGTCGAAGATCGGGTCGAGGTCGGCCCCGGGAAGGTCGGTGTCGGCGCGGGTGGTCGCGAAGCGTTCGGGGATGGCGGCGTCCTGCGCTGCGGCGAAGGAGGACACGAACGCCAGCGCCAGCGCGAGGAGCGAAGCGCGGACGAGACGACGGCTCAACGGACTCATGGGGAGCCTCCGATGCGAGCGAAGCGTGGATCGAGGCTAGCACGGGCCTGTGGATCGGCCGCCTCCAGACTCGCGCCATGCATCCGATCCACGATCTCGCGCATACCTCCTTGTGGAGGTGATGCACACGATGAACCGTCTCGCACGCATCCTCGCTCGCCCCGCCCTGGTCCTGGCGGCCGCATCGGTCCTGGCCGTCGCGTCCGCTCAGGCCGTCGACCCCGTCGTCCAGGTCCGCTACGACGCCGAGCTCGGCCACGTCCTGACCGACGCGGCCGGCATGACCCTCTACGTCTTCTCGAACGACGAGGCGGGCGTCTCGAACTGCTCCGGTGGCTGCGCCGAGGCCTGGCCCCCGCTGCTCGTCGAGGACGGCACCGTCCCGGTCGCGCCGCTCGCGATCCCGGGCGAGTTCAGCACCACCGAACGCGCCGACGGCAGCCTGCAGGTGACCTACAACGGCTGGCCGCTCTACGGCTGGGTCCAGGACGAGGCGCCCGGCGACACGACCGGTCAGGCGGTGAACGACGTCTGGTGGGTCGCCAACCTCAACCCGGTCGTCCGCGTGGCCGAGCACCCCGAGCACGGGCCGATCCTGGTCGGGCCGACCGGCATGACGCTCTACCTGTTCACGAACGACGAGTCCGGGGTCACCAACTGCTACGGCGGCTGCGCGACCAACTGGCCCCCGTTGGTCGGCGGCTTCGACGCGGCGGCGGGCGTCCTGCCGGTGGCCGGCGAGGGCGTCGACGGCGAGCTGGGCCTGATCCAGCGCGACGACGGTGGCCTGCAGGTCACCTACGACGGCACGCCGCTGTACTACTGGATCCGCGACCACGTGCCCGGCGACGCGACCGGGCAGGGCGTGGGGGACGTCTGGTTCGTTCTCGAGCCCTGATCCGACGATGCTGCGGCCCGCGGAGGGGACGGCTGCGGCCGGTCCGCCTCCGCGGGCCTCTATCCTGATCCCCGTGGACGAGGACGCCCACCGCATCGCACGGATCCGGGACGGAGACGATCACGCCTTGCGCGAGCTCTACGACGCGCTGGCAGCGCCGGTCTACGCCTTGGCCCTGCGAACGACCGGCAGCCGGGAGGACGCCGAGGAAGTGCTGCAGGACACGTTCGTTCAGGTGCATCGCGCGGCGGCGCGCTTCGACGCTCGGCGCGGATCGGCGCGCGCGTGGGTCTACACCATCGCTCGGAACTTCGCGCGCATGAAGGTCCGAGCACGCGCCAGTCGGCCGTTCGCGGGCGCCGACGAGGAGGCGACGCCGGAGCGTCGCTCCACCCTGCCGGCTCCGGACGCGTGGACGAC
>CAJXKX010000230.1 GCA_913055965.1 uncultured Roseovarius sp. | reverse complement strand
GAGAACCTCTTCGCGGTCGCCCGAAAGGTTGACCTCGAGGACTTCGGAAAGGCCCTCGATCGAGTCCCGCAGGTCCCGGGCGACGCGCACGAGCTGGCGTTCCGGGATGTTTCCCTGCAGGGCGATGGCGATGACCGGCTGGAGACCCAGGTTGATTTCGCTCACGATCGGCTCGTCGGCATCGGGCGGGATCTCGGCCTTGGCGATGTCGACCTTCTCCCGCACGTCCGGCATGACGGCGTCGATGTTGAGCCCGGCCTCGAACTCGAGGATGATGTCCACCGCGTCGCCGACGAATTCCGGCAGCGCATAGGTGCTGCCGAAATCGCTGCGCAGGATCTCGGCGCGGGCCGAGATGCCGAGCGTCTCCTTGCCGTGGCAGCAGGGATAGTCGGCGCGCTTGTTGAGGGTGACGTCGAGCGTGACGGGCTGCGTCACGCCGCGAATGGTCAGATCGCCGGTGACGGTGCCGGTGGTTTCGGTCTCGGGCGTGCTGCCGGTGCCCACGAAGGTGATCTGCGGATGCGCCCCGGCATCGAGGAAATCGGGCGAACGGACGTGGTTGTCGCGCTTTTCATGGTCGGTATCGACGCTTTGCGCGCCGATGGTGGCGCGCACGTCGCTCAATTCCTGCGTCTCCGGGTCGTAGACGAATTGCCCCTCGATCTCGGAAAAGCGGCCAAGCACCTTGGCATAGCCCGCATGCATGATGGTAAAGGCCACGACGGCGTGTTCGGGGTCGATCTCCCACGTGGCCGGTTCGGCCTGCGCCGTGTGCGGCAGGCTGAGGGCGGCAAGGGCGCAGGCGGCGGTCAGGGTCTGTCGGGTCATTCTCGGTCCTCCCATGTCAGGCGGTGTTGGCGTGGATGGCGGCAGGCGGCGCGGGCGCGCGATCCTCGGGAATGTCGAAAAGGCCCACGCGCCGCGACCAGCGGCCCGCGCCCGGCAGCGCGGAGCAAACGGCGATCGGGATCGCACCGCCAAGCGCCAGCAGGATCGGCGCGCCAAAGATCAGCGCCCAGGGCGCGAAGGCCGCGAACCAGGCTCCGAGCGCCACGCCGATGACGGTCTGAGGCCAGAGCACGCGGGCGGCCTCGTGCCATTCGAGCCGCTCGCGGCTGCGTTGCTGCGCGCTCCAGCCGATGCGCTGGCCGAACAGCAGGCCGATGGCGAAGCGGGTGAGCGCAAGCGCGACGATGGGCGCGGTGAGCATGGAAAAGAGCATCTCGATCAGCCCGCCAAGGGCCACGCGCGGGCCGCCGCCATAGGCCGCGCGACGCGCGGGCCGGGCCAGCACCTGCACAAGCCCCATGATCTTGGGGCTGAGGCTGAGCGTGAGGATCGTGGCAAAGAGCGCCAGCCCCGGGCCTGCCGCCACCGCGTTCAGCTGTCCCGGCACCGCCATCATCGCGGCCCCGATCAGGATGAAGGCCATCCAGGCGGGCGCGCTCA
This sequence comes from uncultured Roseovarius sp., assembly GCA_913055965.1. GTDB lineage: Bacteria > Pseudomonadota > Alphaproteobacteria > Rhodobacterales > Rhodobacteraceae > Roseovarius. Next base: position 3,317 of record CAJXKX010000230.1, on the reverse strand, counting down.
CATACATCAGGATCGCCAGCACCAGCTGGATGCGGCTCACCGGTTTCAGCCCCGGCATGCCAAGCAGGCGCAGATATTGCAGGTTGCCGTTCATCCAGCGCAACTCGCGGCGGATGAAATCCACCAGGCTGGGCGGGTTTTCCTCGAAGCTGTCGCTCTCCTCGGCCATCACCCTCACCTCGTAGCCCGCGCGCCGGATCAGCACCGCCTCGAGCTGATCGTGGCTCAGGATCGGGCCCGAGAGCGGGCCGCGTCCGGGCAATTCCGGCAGCATGCAATGGGTGCGGAAGGGCGCGGTGCGGATCAGCACGTTATGGCCCCAGTTCGGCCCGCAATCGCCCTGCCACCAGGCCGAGCCGAGGGTGAAGGAGCGCATGCCGTGGCGCATCCCGAACTGGAACACGCGGGTGAAGAGGCTGCGCGAGGGCAGGCCCGTCACAAGGCTCTGCAGCATGCCGATTTCCGGGTTGGCCTGCATGACGCGGACCAGGCGAAAGACCGTTCCGGCGCCCATCTCGCTATCGGCGTCGAGCGGCAGGAAGAAATCGCTCTCGCCCTCGGCGCTGTGCAGGAAGTCGGCGATATTGCCGGCCTTGTAGCCGGTATTCTCGGAGCGGCGGCGATAGTGAATGCGCGCATTGGGCCGCGCCGCACGCCATTGCGCAACTCGGGCCTCCTCGCGCAGCGCGACGCCTGGCGCGTCGGTGTCGCTCAGCACGTGATAGGAAAAGCGCCCGGCCCAGGGGCTTTGCGCGATCTCGGCCTCGAGCCGCCGCAGCCGGTCGATGGAGGCGTCCGGGTCTTCGTTGCGCAGCGGCATGACGATGGCGACCCGCGCGGTGAGCGGCGCATCGGCGCGCACCCGCGCGAGCGCGGGGGTTACATGGGCGGCGGCACGCTGCCCGTGCCGCAGGTCCAGCACGAGCCCCAGCACGCTGTTCCAGAACCCGATCGAGAGCCAGGGCAAGGTCAGCAGGAAACAGCCCAGCAACGCGACCTCGCCCGGCGAGAGCCCGGCAGGCGCGAAGAACGAGACCATGACCGCAAAGAGCGCGAGCACGGTAACGGCGTTGAGACCTAGCACCAGCCGCCGCCGCGCGGCGATCGCCGACCCCTCGACCGGGGCTGCATCCTGATAAGAGCGGTCCGGGGTGATGAGGGTCAATGGCGTCTCCAAATGGTGCGGTGGGCGATCGGGAATGTGACGATAGGCAGAGAAGTAAGGTCTTGCGCGCGCCCGTCCAATGAATTCTTCGTGGGTGTGCGGGGTATCGCCGATTTCATCGCGCCGCTTGACCCCGCCTGCTGTCAGCATAGCTAACCGACGTCACCCATTGAAGGAAACGCCCATGTTCGCCGTCGAAGTCCGCGACCACATCATGATCGCCCATTCCCTTCCCTCGCCGGTCTTCGGCCCGGCACAGGGCGTGCACGGGGCCACCTTCGTGGTGGATGCGGCCTTCTACACCGAGGATCTCGACGCGCACGGGCTGGTCGTGGATATCGGCCTCGCGACCGAGGCGCTGGCGCGCACGCTCGAGCCGCTGCGCTACGGCAATCTCGACGACAAGCCGGACTTCGCGGGCAAGTTCACCACCACCGAATTCCTCTGCCATCACATCTGGACCGGTCTGCGCGAGATCGCCAGATCCGAGGGGCTGGGCGATGCCGGGCGGCTGCGCCGCATTCGCGTGATGCTGCACGAAAGCCACGTCGCGCGCGGGTGGTACGAGGCCGATATCTGAGATGGGTTTCGACGCCGCATGGCTCGACCTGCGCGCACCCGCCGACGACCGGGCGCGCGATCCGGGATTGATGGCACGCGCGGTGGCCCATGCGGGTGTTGGCGCGCGGCTCCTCGATCTGGGGTGCGGCACGGGGGCCACCGCGCGCGCCTTTGCGGAGGCGGGGGCCATTGCGCCGCGCTGGTGCCTGGTGGATAACGATCCCGCGCTCCTCGCGCTTGCGCGCGAGCGCCATCCCGCGGCGGAACTCCGCTGTCAGGACCTGCGCGACATCGATGCGCTGCCGCTCGACGGAATAGGCATGGTGACCGCCTCGGCGCTCTTCGATCTCGTCTCCGGCGACTGGCTGGAGCGGCTTGTCGCGCGGCTGGCGCGGGGGCGGGTCGCGCTCCATGCCGCGCTTAGCTATGATGGCGAAATGCGCTGGACGCCCGAAGACCCTGACGATGCGGCGGTGACGGAGCGTTTCAACCGGCACCAGCGCGGCGACAAGGGGTTTGGCCCGGCGCTCGGGCCCGAGGCGGCCGTGCGGTTGATCGCTCTTTTCGAGGCGCATGGCTACGCGGTGCGGAGCGCGCCGAGCCCGTGGCGGCTCGGGCCCCGCGACGCCGCGTTGCACGAGGCGCTGCTGGCGGGAATCGCCGATGCCGCGCAGGAAACCGGGCTGCGCGCGGCGCCGGACTGGGCTGCGCGCAGGCGGGCTGGTATCGGCGCGGCGCAGGCGGAAATCGGCCATGTCGATGTGCTGGCGCTGCCGGGCGGCGGGTGACATTTGCCCGTCGATCTCTATCTTCGCACGAAAGGCGGGGCGGTCCAGCGCCGCGGACCGGCTTCGGACGGGTAACGAAACAGGGGAAATGCGACATGCACGCAACCGACGTAACACCCGAGGTCTGGGAGCGCATCCTCGCGGCGCGCTCGGGCGCGTCCTGCCTGTGCTGCGGCGAGTGGAGCGCGGGCGAGCGCGCGGCCATCGATCTTTACGGCGCGATGATCGCGCCGCCCGGCACCGGGCATGTCTCGGCGCAGATCGGGCAATCGCTCGACGGGCGGGTGGCCACGGTCGCGGGCGATGCGGCGGACGTCTCGGGGCCTGACGGTCTGGCGCATCTGCACCGGATGCGCGCGCTCGTGGATGCGGTGGTTGTGGGCGTCAAGACCGCGCTGCACGACGATCCGCGCCTGACGGTGCGGCTGGTGTCCGGGCGCAACCCCGCGCGCGTCGTGATCGATCCCTCGGGCCGCCTGCCCAACGATGCACACCTCTTTGCCGAGGATGGCGCGCGGCGCGTCGTGATCCAGGCGGTCGATACCCCGCGCCCCGAGGGCGTGGAGGTGGTGCGTCTGCCGCGCGACGAATGGATCGCCCCGCAGGCGATCGTGGCGGCGCTGCGCGGCAAGGGGCTGCACCACCTGCTGATCGAGGGCGGGGCGATCACGATTGCGCGGTTCCTCGAGGCGGACCTGCTGACACGGCTGCATGTCGCCGTGGCCCCGCTGCTGATCGGGTCCGGGCCGCAGGGGCTCACCACGCAGCCGATCACGCGGCTTGCGCAGGCGCGGCGGCCCGAG
>CAJXKX010000229.1 GCA_913055965.1 uncultured Roseovarius sp. | reverse complement strand
TTCGGGTTTTCCTCGAACCATTCGGCGAGTTTCTCGTTCATCAGCCCCTCGACCGCCGGGCGCACCTCGGAACTCACCAGCTTGTCCTTGGTCTGGGACGAGAATTTCGGATCGGGCACCTTGACCGACAGCACGCAGGTCAGCCCCTCACGCGCATCGTCGCCGGTAAAGCTGACCTTTTCCTTTTTCGCGATGCCCGAGGTCTGGGCGTAGCTGTTGATCGTGCGGGTCAGCGCCCCTCGAAAGCCCGCCATATGGGTGCCGCCGTCGCGCTGCGGGATGTTGTTGGTGAAGGGCAGCACCGTCTCGTGATAGCTGTCGTTCCACCACATCGCCACCTCGATGCCGATCTCGTCGCGCTCGCCGGTGATGAAGATCGGCTCTGACATCATCGGGGTCTTGTGACGGTCGAGATACTTGACGAATTCCTTGACCCCGCCCTCGTAGAAAAGCTCTGTCTCCAGCGGCTCGGCGGGCCGTTCGTCGCGCAGGATGATGCGCACGCCGGAATTGAGGAACGCGAGTTCGCGCAGGCGCTTTTCCAGCGTCTCGAAGCTGTATTCGAGATTCGAGAAGGTCTCGGTCGAGGCGAGAAAGCGCACCTCGGTGCCCTTGCGCCCTTCGGCGTCGCCCACGACGCGCAACGGCTCGGTGGTAAAGCCCCCCTCGAAGCGCGCGACATGTTCCTTGCCATTGCGCCAGATGCGCAGCTCCAGCCATTCCGACAGCGCGTTGACCACCGAGACCCCGACGCCATGCAGACCGCCCGACACCTTGTAGGAATTGCTGTCGAACTTGCCGCCCGCATGCAGCTGCGTCATGATCACCTCGGCCGCCGAGACGCCTTCGCCCTCGTGCATGTCCACCGGGATTCCACGGCCATTATCGCTGACCGAAACGCTGGAATCGGCGTGGATCGTGACGTTGACCGCGTCGGCATGACCGGCCAGCGCCTCGTCGATGCCGTTATCCACGACCTCGTAGACCATGTGATGCAGACCGGAGCCGTCGTCGGTATCCCCGATATACATGCCGGGGCGTTTGCGGACAGCCTCCAGGCCCTTGAGAACCTTGATGGAATCGGCCCCGTATTCTTCGGGCGCGACAGCGGGTTCGGACATGCGGATTTCCCTTTGGAACGTTTCGCATTTTATACGAACTCTGGGGGGGAATGTCACGGCCTCCCCCCATATTTCGCGCTGATTCGCGCTCAGGTGAAGGGGATCACCACGCCCACGAGAATCAGAAGCATTCCCGAGGCGATGTTCATCCGGCGGATGGCGCCCGGGCTTTGCAGCAGGCGGCGGGCGCGGTCGAGAAACAGCGCCAGCCCGAGGTTGCCCAGCATCGGCACGACGGCCGAGACCGCGAGGATCGCGGCGATGTCGGGCACCGTGATGGTGCCCAGATCGAAGAAGCCCGGCAGGAACCCCATGTAAAAGAGGATCGCCTTGGGGTTGCCGATCACCGCCGCCATGCCGACGGAAAACCCGGCCCATATGCCCGGCTTTGTCATGCGGCTGTCGGCGCCCGGCGGTCGTGCCGGGGCGCGCAGCAGCAAGAGCCCCATGACGATGAACACCCCCGCCGCGACCCAGCGCAACAGGCCCAGCAAATCGCCGTAGAGCGACAGCACCCAGGCAAGCCCGAGGATCGCGCAGAGCGGCCAGATCAGGTCTCCCAGCGCGACGCCCACCGCCAGCGGCCACGCGCCCCGCATGCCCCCGGAAAGGGCGCGCGCGGTCAGCGCCACCCAGACCGGGCCGGGAACCGCCCAGAGACCTGCCATCGCGGCGGCGTAGAGCCCCAGATCGAACAACGTGATGGTCATGGGGCCTCGGGAAGGGTGAGGCTGCCATCCGGGGCGAGTGGCCAGAACGGGTTCATCGCCAGTTCCCAGACATGGCCGTCGGGATCGGCGAAATACCCGGAATAGCCGCCCCAGAACACCTTTTGCGGGGCCTTGAGCGGCGTTGCCCCGGCGGCCAGCGCGGCGGCATAGGCCGCGTCCACCTCGGCCTCGGTCGCGAAATTCTGCGCCAGCGTCATCGCGCCGGTGCCGAGCGCGGCACCCGGGCGTCCCTGATCGGCGGCGAGGTCGGACAGGCCGAAGAGGCCGAGGACAAGCCCGTTCATCTGGTAGAAGGCGACCTTGTCGAGCGCCTCTGCCGGGGTCCAGCCGAGGGCGGCATAGAAGGCGCGCGCGCGGTCGAGATCGGCCACGCCGAGGGTGATGAGGGTGACGCGCTGCGGGGTCATGGGGCGTGTTGCTCTATCCGGCTGGTGCCGTCGGTATCGGTGACATGGACGTGTTGCGCCCGCGCGCCCAGTTCGGCGAAGAGGTCCGGCCCGGTGCCGGTCATCCAGGCCTGGGCCCCGAGCGCGCAGATTTCGTCATAAAGCGCCGCGCGGCGGGTGGCGTCAAGATGCGCCGCGACCTCGTCCAGAAGCAGGATCGGCGGCGCGCCGAAATCGCGGGAGAGCGCGCGCGCATTGGCGAGGATCAGCGAGACGAGTAGCGCCTTCTGCTCGCCGGTGGAACAGTCGGCGGCGGGTACCCCCTTGGCGGCATAGACCCCGTAGAGATCGGCGCGATGCGGACCGACGAGGGTGCGCCCGGCGACCAGATCGCGGAACCGGCTCTCGGCCAGCGCCTCGCGCAGGTCGTCCGCGCCCTCGGGCATCTCGCCCTCGGTCTGGACGAGGTCGAGATCGGCTGCGGGAAACGCGGTTTCGGCCTGCATCTGCGCGCCCGCGATCAGCGCCAGCGCCTGCTGGCGGTTGGCGTGGATCTCCGCGCCGGTCTCGGCCATCTGCCGCTCCAGCGCCAGGTACCAATGCGCGTCGCGCACCTGGTCCTTGAGCAGGCGGTTGCGCTCGCGCATGGCCTTTTCATAGGCGAGCACCGCGTCGGCATGGCCTGGAATGAAGCTCATGGTCATCCGGTCGAGAAACCGGCGGCGTCCCTCGGCCCCCTCGATCCACAGCCGGTCCATCGCCGGGATCAGCCACAGCACGCGGGCGATGCGGCCAAGCGCAAGCTGGGTAGCGGATTTCTCGTCGATGCGGACCTGCCGCGCGCCCCCCTCCTCCGAGACCGTCTCGACCTCGTGAACGCCGGTCACGGAGTGCAGGAGGGCGCTGACCTTCCACCCCAGCGCCTCGGGCCGCCGCGCCATGTCCTGCGCCGCCGCGCGCCGCAAGCCCCGCCCGGGCGACAGAAGCGAAACCGCCTCGATCAGGTTGGTCTTGCCCGCGCCGTTGGGGCCATGGACCGCCACGGGCCGCGCATCGAGCATGAGCCGCGCGGATTTGTGCGAGCGGAAATGGGAGAGGGTGAGGGCGGAGAGGTAAAGGCCGGTCATTCACGGCCCTTTCATCTTGCCAGAAATACTCCCGCCGGAGGCTCCGACAGATGTCACACCCGCATCGGCATGACGACATAGACCGCCGTCGTGTCGTTGCCCTCGCGCATCAGCGTGGGGTCGCCCGACGAGTTGAACAGGAAGACGGCGTTCTCGCGGTCTACCTGGCTGGCGATTTCCAGCAGGTACTTGGCGTTGAAGCCGATCTCCAGCCGTTCGTCGCCATAGGCCACGGCCAGTTCTTCCTCGGCGGCGCCGCTGTCGGGGGCATTCACCGACAGCACGAGCCGGTCCTCGTCGAGCGCCAGCTTGACGGCGCGCGAGCGCTCGGAACTGACGGTCGCGACGCGGTCCACCGCCTGCGCGAACTCGGCGGCGTCCACTTCCAGCCGCCGGGAATTGCCCGCGGGGATGACGCGGGTGTAATCGGGAAAGGTGCCGTCGATCACCTTGGACGTCAGCGTGATGTCGGGGGTGGCAAAGCGGATCTTGGTCTCGGACACCGAGACGGCGATCTTCATGTCGTCATCGTCGAGCAGCTTGCGCAATTCGCCCACCGTCTTGCGCGGCACGATCACGCCGGGCATGTCGCCCGCGCCCTCGGGCAGGTCGGCATCGATCCGGGCGAGGCGGTGGCCATCGGTCGCCACGCAGCGCAGGACGCGCCCGCCATCGGCTTCGGCCACGTGCATGTAGACGCCGTTGAGGTAATAGCGCGTCTCCTCGGTCGAGATCGCGAACTTCGACTTGTCGAAGAGCCGCCGCAGAACCGCGGCCTTGGCCGAGAAGTTGCTGGCGTACTCCGCCGAGGCCATCACCGGGAAATCTTCCTTGGGCAGGGTGGCGAGGTTGAAATTCGACCGCCCCGCCTGCACCGTCAGCCGCCCCGAGGCCGCATCCTCGGACAGGGTGACGAGCGCGCCGTCGGGCAGCTTGCGCACGATCTCGTGAAGCATCACCGCCGAGACCGTGGTCGCGCCCGCGCGCTCGACCTGCGCGACGGCCATGTCGACGATCTCGATATCGAGATCGGTGGCGCGGAACTGCACACGCTCGCCCTCGGCCTCGATCAGGACATTGGCGAGGATCGGGATGGTGTTGCGGCGCTCGACCACCGATTGCGCCTGCGCCACCGCCTTGAGCAGCGTGCCCCGTTCGATGCTGAATTTCATGCCCTCGCTCCTGTCAGGTACCGGTCTTGCGCCGGGAGGGGCACGGTAGCGAAATCCTCCTCCGGCTCAAGAGCTTTCGTGATGTTGTCAGCCGGATTCGCCATTGCGTCAAGGGCCGGGGCCCGTGCCCCGCGGTCAGGCCTCGAGCGAGCGGCGCAGCAATTCGAGGTCGTCGGCGATCTGCGCATCCTTGTGCCGCAACTCGTCGATCCGCTTGACCCCGTGCATCACCGTGGTGTGATCGCGCCC
>CAJXKX010000228.1 GCA_913055965.1 uncultured Roseovarius sp. | reverse complement strand
CTTCGCCGTGCTCCCCTTGCTGCTCGCCCTGCTGGCGGCGGTCGGCTTGGCCAGCGCGCAGGACGCGCTGCCGCTGCACGACTTCGCGGACGGCGCCCCGATGGGCAAGGACGCGAACGGCAACGACGTCGGCTTCGTGCCGTGGCAGGACGGGTCCAGCACGCTGGAGCTGTCCGTCGTGCAGCTCGTGCCGGGCAGCGATCTGGCCCTTCCCGGCCAGGAGGCCCCCGCCTCGGCCCTGCACGTCGTGCACGGCATCGCGTCGTGGGGCGGCTTCTCGCACGTGTACTTCGGCGAGGACGTCGCGAGCTGGACGCCGCTGGACCTGAGCGCCTACGACGGGATTCGCTTCTGGTACAAGGGCCAGGGCACCGGCGGCACGCTCCAGTTCGACTTCTTCGACAACCGCGATCCGGACCTGCCGGGCGACAGCGCCGAGCGGTTCGCCTTCCGCTTCGTCGACGACACCACCGACTGGCGCCGGATCGAAGTCCCGTTCGACCAGCTCTTCCGCCGTTCCGACTTCCAGCCCGGCGGCGCGCCGGTATAGTCGCCCCGCAGCGGCGAGGCGCGCGGATCGTCCGGGGGCTGCCCTGCGAGAAACATCTCGCGCATCTCGCCGATACGCCCGGGCGACAACACCACATCGCGCGCGGCGTTCTCGGTGATCGATCCGCCCGAAAACGTCATGTCGGTCAGCGGCGACAGGGCAAACACCCCCCGCGGCGGCGCGAGTCCCTGCGCCAGGATTTCGTGCAACAGCGCCAGCGCCAAGGCACCCCCGGCGCTGTCCCCGCCGATGATCACCTCGTGCCCGGCCCTCAGCGCCCGGTAACACGCCAGCGCATCCTCGATCTGCGCCGGAAAGGCATGCTCGGGCGCAAGCCGATAATCCGGCAGGCAGGCCCGCAGCCCGGTCAGCGCCGAGAGCTTCGCCAGCATCGCCCGATGCGTGTCGGACGAGCCGAACAGGTAGGCGCCGCCATGCAGGTAAAGGATTACCGGCCCGTCCACGGCCTCGCGCGCCTGTGCCCATTGCACCGGAACGCCGGCAAGAGTGTCACGTCGAAAGGCACTGCCGAATGGCGCATGGAAATAGAGCTTCGAGTTGATCTCGAACGAGCGCCGCAACCGTGCCACCGGCAACCGTGCCAGCGCGGGCTTCTCGAACCAGCGCAGATGCCGGTTGAGGAGCGCCAGTTGCCAGCTCACCCCCGCCGCGCCTCGATCGCATCCCAGATGAGCCCCGCGCCGTTTGTGCCGTCGAAGCGTTCCAGCTCCTGCAACCCGGTAGGCGAGGTCACGTTGATCTCGGTGAGGTAATCGCCGATCACGTCGATCCCCACGAAAACCTGCCCCTTCTCGCGCAGGAGCGGGCCGATCCGGTCGCAGATCTCGCGGTCGCGCGCGGTCATCTCGACCTTCTCGGCGCGCCCGCCGACATGCATGTTCGACCGCGTCTCGCCCTCGGCGGGCACGCGGTTGATCGCGCCCACCGGTTCGCCGTCGACGAGGATCACCCGCTTGTCGCCCCGGCTCACATCGGCGAGGTATTTCTGCACGATCAGCGGCTCGCGCGAGAACCCGGTGAACATCTCGTGCAGGCTCGCGAGGTTGCGGTCGCTCTGCGGCAGGTGAAACACCCCCGCCCCGCCATTGCCGTAAAGCGGCTTGAGGATCACGTCGCCATGACGTGCGCGGAATGCGCGGATCGTGCCGATGTCGCGGGCGATGGCGGTGGGCGGCATCAGGTCGGGAAAATCGAGGATCAGCAGCTTCTCGGGATAGTTGCGCACCCAGAACGGATCGTTGACCACCAGCGTACCCGGTGCCAGCCGCTGCAGCAGATGCGTGGTGGTGATGTAGAACATGTCGAAGGGCGGGTCCTGCCGCAGCCAGACGACGTCGAACGCTCCCAGGTCGACGGTCTGTTCCTCGCCCAGGCTGAAATGATCGCCCGCGACCCGCTGCACCCGCAGGGGCCAGCCCCGCGCGGTGATCCGCCCCTCGTCATAGGCCAGCCGCTCCGGCGTGTAATAGAACAGCTCGCAGCCGCGCTCCTGCGCCTCGAGCGCGAGCCGGAACGTGCTGTCCGCATCGATATCCACCGGACCGATCGGATCCATCTGAAAGGCGATCTTCATCCCGTTCCCCGTGGTTGCGCGTCGGTCCCCTACATGGGCCAAGCCGCGCCCCGGCGCAATTCAGAAATGACCGAACGCCGCCTCGAGGACATGCACCGCCCCGGTCGCATCCACCGCCGCCACGTCGAAACGGACCGGTGCAAGCTGCCCCTCGGGCGTGAGGCCGAGATATTCCGAGGCCGCACGGTAGATCCGCTCCAACTGGCCCTGGCGCAGCCGTGCCAGCGCCGCATCGAAACTCGCCGCACGCTTGACTTCGCAGAAGACATAGCTGTCTGCGGCGCGCAGCACGAGATCGATTTCGCCGCCCGTGCCGCGCCACCGCCGCGCCAGGATGCGCACGCCGCGCGCCTCGTAATGACGCGCCACGATCTCCTCTGCCGCCTGCCCGCTCAGCCAGGCGCAGAGCCCGCGCGCCTGCCGGCGCGACAGCCCCGGCCGAGGCACCGTGGCCGGTTGCACGATGGGGTCCGCATCGAAATCGAAGACCAGTTGCCGCAGGTCCGGGTGACGCGCTGCCGGTCCGCGCGGGCCGCGCCCAGAGCCGGGGGACGCGTCCGTCCGCCGTCCGGGCCGCGCCCTTGCCTCCAGCGTCTCTGCATGCCGTTCCATCCCCTCACATCCCTCCATCGCGGACCGCAAGCCGACTTTCGCACGGCTATAAGTGTCAGCGCGCGCACAACTGTCAGCGCGGGCCCGACCGTCAGCCAATGCGCGGTTGCCTGCCCACGCCCGGCAATCTTCCCGCGCCCGGCTGCCAGCCCGCGGCACGCTATGCGCCCCCGCCCGACTGTGCCCGACCTTCCGCCAGCTGCAACGCGCGCTGATAGACCTTGCGCCGGGGCAATCCCAGCCGTAGTGCGACCGCCTCCGCCGCATCGCGCACCGAGCCCTGTTGTAGCGCCTCTTCCAGCGTCCTGTCTAAGTCCATTTCCCTAACATTTGACGAATCTCCGCGATCGATCACCACCACGATCTCGCCCTTCGGCGGGGCATCGGCGCAGGATGCGGCGAGCGCGTCGAGCGTATCCCGTCGTATCTCTTCGAATTTCTTGGTGATTTCCCGGCAGAGCGCCGCCTGCCGCGCGCCGCCCAGCACCTGCGCCGCATCCCCGAGCATCGCCGCCACCCGGCGCGGCGATTCGTAGAACACCAGCGTCGCGGGCACCGCGGCCAGTTCCTCGAGCGCGCGGCGCCTGCGCGCTGCCGTGGGCGGCAGGAAGCCGCCGAACAGGAACCGGTCGGTCGGCAGGCCCGAGAGCGTCAGCGCCGTGATCGCCGCCGAGGGCCCGGGGGCCGCGGCAAGCGGATATCCCCCGGCCACCGCCGCGCGCGCCAGGTCGAAGCCCGGATCGGCGATCATCGGCGTGCCCGCCTCGGCGGCGTACACCACCGAACGCCCCTCCGCCAGCGCCGCGAGGATGCGCGGCCGCATCCGTGCGCCGTTATGATCGTGATAGGCCCAGAGCGGACGCTCGCCGAGCGCGATGCCATGAATCTCCATCAGCCGCCGCAGGCTGCGCGTATCCTCGGCCACCAGCACGTCCGCCGAGGCGAGCAGGTCGAGCGCGCGCAGGGTGATGTCGCGCGCGGTCCCGATCGGTGTGGCGATCAGGTGGAGGCCCGCCGCCGGTTTCCGGGTTTCGGGATTCATCGCTGGACCCTTCTCGCATGACGGCTATGATCGCGGCAACGGATCATCCGCCGCCGGTGCCCACAACAGGGAGTGAGATTGCCATGTTCGCCGTTCCTGCCGCCCTTCGCAAGCCGTTCGCCCGTCTCTGGGCGCTGCTGGCGCTCGTGGCCGTGGCCGCCTGTCAGCCGGTGTCCCTGCCCGCGCCCGGCGGTGGCGGCACGGTGAGCCGCGGGGCCGCGGTGCCGGTGGCGCTGCTGGTGCCGCACGGTACGCCCGACGCGCAGGAGGCCCGCCTCGCCCGCGATCTCGAGGCGGCGGCGCGGCTCGCGGTCAGCGATCTCGGCGGCGTCGAGATCGACCTGCGGGTCTACGGCACCGCCGGGCAGCCCGCGCAGGCACAGCAGGCCGCGCTCAATGCCGCGGCCGAGGGCGCGCGCATCATCATCGGCCCGCTGCACGCCGCCTCGGCCAATGCCGTCGCGGTGGCCGTGGCCGGGCGCGACATCAACGTGCTGGCGTTTTCCAACAACCCGACCATCGCGGGCGGCAACCTGTTCGTACTGGGACAGACCTTTCGCACCACCGCCGACCGGCTCGTGCGCTACGCCGTGCGCGAGGGGCGCACCCGCATCCTGACGGTGCATTCCGACAACCTCGCCGGCCGGCTCGGGCGCGACGCGATCGCCCGCGCGGTACAGCTCGAGGGGGCCACCTCGGCGGGCACCGTCGCCTACGAATTCTCGCAGGACGGCGTGGTCAACGCCGTGCCCGGGATCCGCACCACCGCCGAGACCAACGCCGCCGACGCGATCTTCCTCACCGCCAACACCGCCGGGGCGCTGCCGCTGTTCTCGCAAATGCTGCCCGAGGCCGGGCTCGGCCCCGACCGGGTGCAGTATATCGGCCTCACCCGCTGGGACACGCCGCCGCAGACGCTGGAATTGCCGGGCGTGCAGGGCGGCTGGTTCGCGCTGCCCGATCCGGCCCGATCGGCGCGCTTCGCCAGCCG